>CANQIW010000280.1 GCA_947624055.1 uncultured Lachnospiraceae bacterium | reverse complement strand
GGTCATTTCAGCGTTCGCTCCCACCGTCCGGACGCCCCGCAGGGCAGGATCAGGCCGCTCTGCGTGACGGGCAGGCCGATCTCCTGAGAGTCGACGCGACCGCCGAAGCGCCTCAGCTCGGTCGAGATCATGTAGGTCAGGACGGCCGGAGCGAGGCCGGTCGTGTAGGAGTTCACGAGGAAAAAGAGCGGATCGCCGCTCAGAAGCTTCGCGCAGAGCTGGATGAACGCGTGGATCGAGTCCTCGATCTTCCAGATCTCACCCTTCGGGCCGCGGCCGTAGGAGGGCGGATCCATGATGATCCCGTCGTAGTGATTGCCGCGGCGAAGTTCGCGTTCCACAAATTTCACGCAGTCGTCGACGAGCCAGCGGATCGGGGCATCCGCGAGACCGGAGGCAGCTGCGTTTTCCTTAGCCCAGCCGACCATACCCTTCGAGGCGTCCACATGCGTGACCGAAGCGCCGGCCGCCGCGGCCGCGAGCGTAGCGCCTCCGGTGTAGGCGAAAAGATTCAGCACCTTAGCGGTACGCCCGGCAGAGACCGCCGTGCGGATCTTCTCCGAAAACCAGTCCCAGTTCACCGCCTGCTCCGGGAAGAGCCCGGTGTGCTTGAAGCTGAACGGCTTCAGGTGAAAAGTCAGATCCCGATGCAAAGACGGGCTTTGATAGGAGATGCTCCACTGTTCGGGCAGGTCAAAAAACTCCCACTCGCCGCCGCCCTTCTTGCTGCGGTGGTAATGGGCGCTGCACTTCTTCCAGCCATGGTGCGTCTTCGGCGTATTCCAGATCACCTGCGGATCCGGGCGCACGAGCAGATATTTTCCCCAGCGCTCCAGCTTTTCGCCCGATGAACTGTCGAGCACCTCGTAATCCTTCCACTTATCTGCAATCCACATATGGTTAAATTCTCCTCCGCTATGTTTCGTTCACTAAGATATCCCGGACGCCGCTTTGCCTTAGGCATTGTGCATTAAACACGAATTCACTGTGCCGCCACCAGCTGGATAAACTCCTGCTCCGGCACCGCCTTCGAATAGTACCAGCCCTGCAGGTAGTGGCAACCGACCTTCGCGAGGTGCTCGCGCATCTCCTCTGTCTCGACGCCCTCCGCCACGATGCACAGTTCCAGGGCGTTGAGCATGCCGATCGTGTACGAGAGTGTGATCCCGGCCTTTTGGCTCTTGAACGAATCCCAGATGATGTACTTGTCGATCTTGATCAGCTTGAACGGCATATGGTTGATGTAGTCGATGTTCGCGTTGCCGGAGCCGTAGTCGTCGAGCGAGAATGTGATGCCGGCTTCGACCAGCTCCCGGATGTTCTGCTGGACGATCACGGAGGAATTGACCGCGGTCATCTCCGTGATCTCGATGTTGATCTGCTCCGGCCTGACGCTGTAATCCCCGAGGATCTGCAGGAACCTGCCGGCGAATCCCGGCTGGCGCAGCTGTATGGGGCTGATATTTACTTCTATGTACTGTATGGTCGTATCCGAAAGATGGAAATCCCGGATGAAGCGGCAGACCTTCGCGAGGATCATCTCGCCCATCTCGACGATCATGCCGTTTTTCTCCGCGATCGGGATGAAATCCTCCGGCGAGATCCAGCCGAGCGTCTCGTCCTGCAGCCGCACGAGGGCTTCCGCAGAATTGTAGACGCCCTGCTCCACGGAAAAGATCGGCTGATAGTACACCTGCAGCGTGTCGCGGTCTATCGCGAGCTTGACCGCCTTCTCGATCGCTTTCTCCTGACGCAGTTTGGAGAGATCCAGATCGCCGACGTAGATGATGCCGCCCTTTTTGTTCTTCTTGGCAAAGCTGACCGAATAGTCCAGCGTGTCGATCATGGAATCGTAGGAATCGGCGTCCTTCGGGCATTCGATGTAGCAGAGAGACGCGGACATCATGATCGAATTGCCGGTCTGCGTGTTCCACGGCTCATGGAAGCGCGCCCGGATCTCCTCCGCGACGAAGGAGAGCTGGCTGATCTGCCTGTCGACGACGAGGTAGAACTGGTCGGAGCCGAGCCGGAACACGATGCCGTGCGAGCGGATCTTGCCCAGGTATTCACCCACCTGATACAGCAGGGAATCGCCGGTCTCCGCGCCGTAGGTCCGGTTGATGAATTTGAAATCGTCCATCGCCACCGCGACGACGCCGAACGGCTTCCCATCCGAGAACCTGCTGAACAGATATTCACGCAGGAACCTGCGGTTGAACTGCTTGGTGACCATGTCGGTGACCGTCCCGGCATTCTGCTGATAGTGGAAGAGCGTCAGACAGACCGAGGTGATCATGAGATGCAGCATCGGGACATAGGCAGTCAGCTGGAGCGTTGCCATAATAACGCAGAAGACCATGGTAAATAAAAGAGGGGCGGGCCGCAGGAACTGAAAGTTTTTCCGAAAACGAATGATCGTGACGATGCATATCATGAACATAACGGCGTCGACCGCATACAGGATCAGCGACGCGTAGGAGACCCGGTACACGCCGTCTTCAAGCGTGAACGCCCAGTGGGTGAAATAATTGACGGCAAGAACGATGACTTCAATCGCGATCGCAGCGATGAAGAGGGAATGCTGAATCTTATTTTTCAGGACATCAATATGAGCCAGCTGCAAAATGTAGAACGTAAAAGTGACGCAGGTGATATTGACCGCGAGGTTTGACAGCGTGAGCGTGAAAAAGGCGCCATTGTAGCCGACGACTTCTATATTGCGCAGCGTCCACGTGGCGACGATCTCCAGGGTGGCCGACAAAAGGTCGTTGATCAGCAGTACAAGAAAGGCTCTGTGACTGCGCAGAGGAACCATCTTCTCGTTGAGATACCAGACGAGAATCAACAACAGAAAAAATACTGACGCGTAGTCGAACGACAGGTTCCAGTTTGCCATACCGATCTCACCTTCTGTACGTGTGTCCGCCCTGTGCCCGGCCTTCCGCCCCAAAATCTGCGGGCAGAACGGCTGTCCTCGGGCATCCCTGCACGGCTCATTGCTTTTGCGGACATTGTAACATGGTTTCATATTTTTTACCAGTGGAGAGACTGCAAATATTGAAAATATTCAATGGACGGGGGTATATTTTTT
>CANQIW010000279.1 GCA_947624055.1 uncultured Lachnospiraceae bacterium | reverse complement strand
ATCATGATGATCACCCACGACCTCGGCGTCGTGGCGAGCATGTGCGACCACATCGCGGTCATGTACGCCGGCAACATCGTGGAGTACGGCACGACCGATGATATCTTCTACAATCCGAAACATGAGTACACCAAGGGGCTGTTGCGCAGCATCCCGCGCATGGACAGCAGGGAGCATGAGCGTCTGGTTCCGATCGAAGGGACGCCGGTGGATCTTCTGAATCCGCCGAAAGGCTGCCCGTTCGCCTCTCGCTGCGACAACTGCATGCAGATCTGCCTGCGCGAGAAGGCGCCCGTGACGTACTTCGGAGACATACACTATACCTCCTGCTGGATGAACCAGAAGGCGGAGCTGGAAGGGGGAGAGGAGAAATGAGCGAACGGCTGCTCAGGATCGAGCACCTCTATCAGTATTTTCCTGCGGGAGGTTTTGGCAAGAACAAGAAATACGTCCAGGCGGTGGACGACGTGTCGTTCTTTATCAACAAGGGCGAGACGCTGGGTCTGGTAGGCGAGTCCGGCTGCGGCAAGACGACGACAGGGCGCACGCTGCTGCGTCTCTACGAGCCGACGAAGGGCCGCATCGTCTACGACGGCAAGGTTCTCTTTGACAGCGGCGACGTCCCGATGATGGACGACGACGGCAAGGACATTCTGGAGAACGGACAGCCGAAGTTCGGCGCGAAGACGTCGGTCGACATGAGGCCGTACCGCCGCGAGATGCAGATCGTGTTCCAGGATCCGTACGCGAGCCTCGACCCGCGCATGACGGTCGGGGACATTGTCGGCGAGGCGATCGACATTCACAAGCTTGCCTCATCGAAGGAGGAGCGCTACAACAAGATTCAGAGCCTGCTTCAGTGCGTGGGGCTCAACTCCGAGCACGCGAACCGTTATCCGCATGAGTTTTCCGGCGGACAGAGGCAGCGTGTCGGCATCGCACGCGCGCTGGCGGTAGATCCGAAATTTATCGTCTGCGACGAGCCGATCTCCGCGCTGGACGTCTCGATCCAGGCGCAGGTGGTCAACATGTTCGAGGATCTGCAGGCAGAGATGGGGCTGACCTATCTGTTCATCGCGCACGATCTGTCGGTCGTGAAGCACATTTCCAACCGCATCGGCGTGATGTACCTTGGAAAACTGGTCGAGCTGGCGGACAGCTATGAGCTGATCTTCCATCCGGTTCACCCTTACACGAAGAGCCTGATCTCGGCGATTCCGATCGCGGACCCGAAGACGGCGCGCGCGAACAAGCGCATTGCGCTGGAGGGCGATGTGCCGAGCCCGCTGAACCCGCCGTCCGGCTGCCGGTTCCGCACCCGCTGCCCATATGCGACGGAGCAGTGCGCGGCGGAGGTTCCGAAGTGGCGTGAGGTCAGCAAGGGACATTACGCGGCGTGCCACTGCATCGAATAGAGCAGTCGGGCGAATGAATTTACCGACCGCATTGCAGGAAGGTCGGGGTTTGCAGTATGTGGCAGTGAAAACTGTTTACATAAAAAACAATATAAGGAGGAACAAAATGAAAAAGAGAGTAATCAGCATGCTGCTCGCAGCAGTGATGACCGTCTCCATGGTGAGCGGCATGGCTATGACTGCGGCGGCGGAAGAGACCGAGGGTAAGCAGCTCTCCGTTCAGATCGGTCCGGATCCGGAGACGATCGACCCGGCGCTGAACAGCGCGGTGGACGGCGGCAACATGCTTCTGCACGCGTTTGAGTGCCTGCTGACGATCGACCAGGACGGTCAGATCGCACCGGGCCAGGCTGAGACCTGGGAGCAGTCGGAGGATGGTCTGACCTGGACCTTCCATCTTCGTGATGGACTGAAGTGGTCCGACGGCAGCGACCTGACGGCGAACGATTTCGTCTACAGCTGGAAGCGTGTCTGCGACCCGATGGTAGCAGCTCCGTACGCGGAGACCGTGCTTGGCATGGTTGAGGGCTTTGACGAGGCGATCGGCGGCGATCTGGACGCGCTTCAGGTGAGTGCTCCGGACGACCAGACCCTTGAGGTCAAGCTTTCCGCTCCGTGCACCTATTTCGAGAGCCTTGCGGCATTCGCTACCCTGAGCCCGGTTCAGCAGGCGACGGTTGAGGCGAACGGCGACGCGTGGGCGATCGCTCCGGAGACCTACATCTCCAACGGTCCGTTCTACGTGACAGAATGGGTACCGGGCTCCCACATCATCATGAGCAAGAACCCGTACTACTGGAACGCGGACGCGATCAAGCTCGGCAGCATCAAGTTCAACCTGATCGAGGATTCAAACGCGGCTTACACCGCATACCAGAACGGTGAAGTCCTGATGATCAAGGACGTCCCGACCGAGGAGATCCCGAGCCTTGAGGGCAACGAGGAGTTCCATGTAGACCCGATCATCGGAACCTACTACATTTCCTACAACACGCAGATCGAGCCGTTCAATGATCCGCTCGTCCGCAAGGCTCTGAACCTTGCGATCGACAGAGAGTATGTTGCGAACACGATCATGCAGGGAACCTATTCTCCGGCTACCAACTTCATGGGTCCTGGCTGGGTTGACACAGACGGAAGCAGCTTCATGGACAACGCGAACGGCGGCGAGCCGTATATGTCCGCGACGGCTGACATCGAGGGCGCTAAGGCTGCTCTTGAGGAGGCAGGCTATCCGAACGGCGAGGGTCTTCCGGTGCTTCACTACAGCACGAACGACGCTGGCTACCACAAGCCGGTTGCAGAGTATCTGCAGAGCGCGTGGGCTGAGATCGGCGTTACGCTCGAGATCGAGATCGTTGAGTGGTCCAGCTTCACACCGATGCGCCGTAACGGTGAGTACGAGATCGCGCGTAACGGCTGGGTAGGCGACTACGCAGACCCGTCCAACATGCTGGATCTGCTCTACTCTTCCAACGGCAACAACGACGGTAAGTACGACAGCGCGGATTATGACGCTGCTATGGATATCGCGAGATCCACGATCGATCCGGAAGAGCGTTCCGCAGCGCTTCACGATGCTGAGGACATCATGATGAATGATTACGCCTGCATCCCGCTTGCATACTACAACGATTTCTGGCTGCAGAGCCCGAAGATCGAGGGTGCATGGCACTCCGCATACGGCTACTGGCACTTCATGTATGC
>CANQIW010000278.1 GCA_947624055.1 uncultured Lachnospiraceae bacterium | reverse complement strand
GTGCATCTGCTGCTGGAACCGGGCGAGCGGGGGAGCGGACTGCAGTTCGACACCCGGTGCAGCGAGGATGTGCTGGACCGCAACTGGCAGCGCCTGATCCTGACGCATCTGGAGGAGAAGCAGCACCGCGGAGTGCTCACAGGTTCCGAAATCACGGACATGAGAATCACGCTGCTCACGGGCAGGGCGCATCTGAAGCACACGGAGGGCGGGGATTTCCGGCAGGCGACGTACCGGGCGGTGCGGCACGGGCTGAAATGCGCCGAGAGCGTGCTGCTGGAGCCGGTCTACGCGTTCCGGCTTGAACTGCCGTCCGAATCGGTCGGACGGGCGATGACCGACATTCAGCGGATGAACGGGAGTTTCGCTCCGCCTGAAATGGACGGGGAGACGGCGGTGCTCGCCGGACAGGCCCCGGTGTCCGAGATGCGGGGCTATCAGACAGAGCTGCTGGCGTACACGAAGGGCAGGGGCAGGCTTTCCTGCACACTGAAGGGGTATGAGGAATGCCACAACGCGCAGGAGGTCATCGACGCGATTGGCTATGATTCCGAAGCGGATCTGGACAACCCGACGGGTTCTGTGTTCTGCGCGCACGGCGCGGGATATGTCGTGAGCTGGGAGTATGTGCAGGATTATATGCATGTGGAGAGCGGGTGGAAGCCGGGAGCGGAAGCGCGCGAAGCGGGACAAGGTTCGGATGTTTTTGAAAAGAGCGGGAGCGGGAAATCTGTGGAAGTTAAAGACGATGTGGAAAACGACAGTCTGCGTGAGAGAACGGGTCGTAAGAACGGTCCGTATGGCGCAGGCGTACAGCAGACCGGATCGTCGGTACGCTCCGGCGGCACAGGCAGTTCCGGGCAGTCCGCAGGCGGCTATGCGGACGACAAGGAACTTGAGGAGATTTTTGCCCGCACTTACGGGACGCCTTCGCAGGAGCGCAGGCATTACACAAAGAGCCGCCGCGTGGAGGCGCCGGGGAGCGCGAAGCCCCCGAAGCAGGAGCCTGTGGACGAGTATTTGCTCGTGGACGGCTACAACATCATCTTCGCCTGGGACGAGCTGAAGGCGCTCGCGCAGGAGACGATCGAGGGCGCCAGAGGCAGGCTCGCGGATATCCTCAGCAATTATCAGGGCTGCCGCGGCATTCATATCATTCTGGTCTTTGACGCGTACAAGGTCGAGGGCGGACGCGGCGAGGTGCTGAAATATCACAACATCCATATTGTCTACACGAAGGAGGCCGAGACCGCGGACCAGTATATCGAGAAGACGGCGCGCGTCATCGGGAGGAAATACCATGTGACGGTAGCGACCTCCGACGCGCTGGAGCAGATCATCATCCTCGGGGCGGGCGCGTCGCGGATGTCGGCGGACGATCTGCACGAGGAGGTCGAGCTCGCGAATCAGGAGATCCGCAGGGATTACCTGCAGAAATCTTCCGGCACGAAACATCGGCTGTTTGACGAGCTGGATGAGCCGCTGCGCGCTTTTCTCGAGGAACTGCGGTTAGGGCGGCGAACGCTCGGGCATAAACAGTAATAAATCGTACCTTTTGAATAAAGAAACGGTAGCGAAAACCGTTAAAAAATGGTATACTGAATTACAAATCGAAACTTCGTGGGTATACGGCGCGCGGTTCGACAGAAAAAGAACGGGAGGGTTACAACGATGGGTGTAGATGGAAACAAAGCGAAAAGTGTGATTGAGAGCGGGAAAGCGGTGCTCGGCATCGAGTTCGGTTCGACGAGGATCAAGGCGGTCCTGATCGACGACAACAACGCGCCGATCGCGTCCGGCAGCCATGAGTGGGAGAACCAGCTGGTAAACGGGATCTGGACCTACAGTCTCGACGCGATCTGGAAAGGCCTGCAGGACTGCTACGCGGACATGCTCGCGGACGTGAAGAAGCAGTACGGCGTCGATGTGGAGAGCCTCGCCGGGATCGGCTTCAGCGCGATGATGCACGGCTATATGGCGTTCAACAGGGACGACGAGCTGCTGGTGCCGTTCCGCACCTGGAGGAACACGATCACGGGACAGGCTTCCGCGGAGCTGTTCGATCTGTTCAACTACAACATTCCGCAGAGGTGGAGCATCGCGCATCTGTATCAGGCAATCTTAAACGGCGAGGAGCATGTGAAGGACATCACCTTCTTCACGACGCTGGCCGGGTACATCCACTGGCAGATGACGGGACAGAAGGTGATCGGCGTCGGCGACGCGGCCGGCATGTTCCCGATCGATATCGAAACGAGAGATTACAACAAGACCATGATCGCGAAGTTTGACGAGCTCGTGGCGCCGAAGGGCTACCCGTGGAAGCTCGGGGAAATCCTGCCGAAGGTGCTTCTGGCAGGCCAGGACGCGGGCACGCTGACCGAGGAGGGCGCGAAGAAGCTCGATGTGTCCGGCAAGCTGAAGGCCGGCATCCCGATCTGCCCGCCGGAGGGAGACGCGGGTACCGGTATGGCGGCGACGAACAGCGTGGCGGTGCGCACGGGCAACGTCTCCGCTGGTACCTCCGTGTTCGCGATGATCGTGCTGGAGAAGGATCTGTCCAAGGCGTATCCGGAGATTGACATGGTGACGACGCCGAGCGGCGATCTTGTAGCGATGGTGCACTGCAACAACTGTACTTCCGATCTGAACGCGTGGGTCGGTCTGTTCAAAGAGTTTTCCGAGACCTTCGGCATCGAGGTCGACATGAACAAGCTCTTCGGCACGCTTTACAACAAGGCGCTCGAGGGAGACAAGGACTGCGGCGGCCTGCTCGCGTACAACTATTTCTCGGGCGAGCCGATCACCGATCTCGAGGAGGGACGCCCGCTGTTTGTGCGCAAGCCGGACAGCAAATTCAATCTCGCGAATTTCATGCGCACGAATCTGTACGCGTCGCTGGCCACGCTGAAGATTGGTCTTGACATCCTGCTCAAGGCGGAGGACATCAAGATTGACAAGATCATGGGTCACGGCGGCCTGTTCAAGACGAAGGGCGTCGGCCAGAGCATCCTCGCGGCGGCGATGAATTCTCCGGTTTCCGTGATGGAGACCGCGGGCGAAGGCGGAGCGTGGGGCATCGCGCTGCTCGCCTCCTACCTTGTAAATAAGGGCGCGAACGAGA
>CANQIW010000277.1 GCA_947624055.1 uncultured Lachnospiraceae bacterium | reverse complement strand
GATCACGTTGCCCGCGCTGTCGCGCATCACCTCGTACTCGATCTCCTTCCAGCCCGCGATGCAGCGCTCCACGAGCACCTGCCCGACGCGGCTCAGGCGCAGGCCGTTCTCGAGGATCTCGACCAGCTCGTGGTGGTCGTGCGCGATGCCGCCGCCGCTTCCGCCGAGCGTGTACGCCGGGCGCAGCACAACCGGAAAGCCGATAGTGCGCGTGAACGCCACGCCCTCCTCAACGCTCTCCACGACCTTCGACGGGGCGACCGGCTCACCGATCTTCTCCATTGTGCTCTTGAATTCCAGACGATCCTCAGCCTTCTTGATCGTCTCCGAGGTCGTCCCGATCAGCCGCACGTCGTGCTCGCGCAGGAAGCCTCTCTCTTCGAGCTCCATCGCGAGGTTCAGTCCCGCCTGCCCGCCGAGCGTCGGAAGCACGCTGTCCGGCTGTTCCTTTAAGATCAGCTGCTCAACCACCTCGACGGTCAGCGGCTCGATGTATACCTTGTCCGCGATATCTTTGTCCGTCATGATCGTCGCCGGGTTGGAGTTCAGCAGGACGACCTCGATTCCCTCTTCCTTCAGGGAACGGCACGCCTGCGTCCCGGCATAGTCGAACTCCGCCGCCTGACCGATCACAATCGGCCCGGAGCCGATGACAAGCACCTTCTTGATCTGTGGATTCTTCGGCATTATCTCTCCACCTCCATCATCTTCATAAAGCGGTCAAACAGGTACCCTGAATCCTGCGACCCCGGGCAGGCCTCCGGATGATACTGTACCGTAAAGATATTTTTGTTCGTGTAGGCCAGACCCTCGTTCGTCCCGTCGTTGACGTTCTCAAACGCCGGAACCGCGACCGCCGGGTCGAGCTTGTCCGTATCCACCACATAGCCGTGGTTCTGCGAAGAGATGTACACCCGACCCGTGGACAGATCGCGCACCGGATGGTTGCCGCCGCGGTGGCCGTATTTCATCTTGTGCGTGTCGGCGCCGTTCGCGAGCGCCATGAGCTGATGTCCGAGGCAGATCGCGAAGATCGGCACGTCCGAGTCGTACAGCTTTTTGATCTCAGCGATGATCGAGCCGCACTCCTTCGGATCGCCCGGTCCGTTCGAGAGCATGATGCCGTCCGGTCTCGCGGCGAGGATCTCCGCCGCCGGGGTCAGTGCCGGGTACACCGTAACCTCGCAGCCGCGCGCATTCAGGCTGCGTGCGATATTCCGCTTTGCCCCGAGGTCGAGCAGAGCCACCTTCGGGCCGTCCCCTGCGAGCACATACTTCTCCCTGCAGCTGACCCTCTCCACCTCTTTGCCGGTCCTGTACGCGGCTATGCGCGGCAGGAGCTCGTCCAGCGAATAATTCTCATCCGTCGTGATGCAGCCGTTCATCGTACCTTTCTCACGCAGGATCTTGGTCAGCGCCCGCGTATCGATGCCCGCGATGCCCGGGATATCGTATTTCAGCAGAAAATTCTGTATCGTGTCGTCCGAGCGGAAATTGCTCGGCATGCGGGACAGTTCGCGCACAAGAAAGGCATCCAGCCAGGGACGATCCGATTCCATGTCCTCGTAGCAGATGCCATAATTTCCAATCAACGGATAAGTCATTACCACCGCCTGTCCCGAATAGGATGGGTCGGTCAATACCTCCAGATAACCGGTCATCGACGTGTTGAAAACGATCTCGCTGATCACCTCACGCGCCGCGCCGATACTCTGCCCGGTGAAAACCGTGCCGTCCTCCAGAATCAAGAATGCTTTCATACTTTTCCGGCTCCTTTCCATGTTTTCAATCAAGCGGGAATGTTCTCCCTGCTCACCGCATGACCTGCACACAATGACAGCTGGCCTCCATCGGCGGGTCTATGCATGAAATGCGCCGCACAAGGCGGCACTCATCAATCCAATCCTCAAATTGCTAAGATTCTACCATATCACAGCGCAGATTTCAACAAGTTTCCCGGTATAATTATGTAAGATTTTTTGTGAGACTTCTTTTTGTGTTTCTATATCTCATACTATTTATTTATAAATCATTTATTGATTTTATAAATTTTATGATACAATTACATTGTTATTGCCTCATACTGGTAACAGAGAGGAGGTGGTATAATGAAAAATTTAGCAGCATTTTATATCGCTGTTATGGGTACTGTAGTAGCTCACTACATTATCAAATGGTTGGACGGCGATAGGTAAACAGCAGCCTCGGCCCGGTCAGCCGCAAAACGACAAGAAAATCCCGGAGAAAGCCACTCTCCGGGATTTTCGCGCTCATTTGTTGAAAAATTTAACAGCCTGTAAACATAGTCATTATAGCACAGGCAAACAGAAATGACAACTGTCTTTTTCAAATTTCTATGAATTTATAAGAACTTCCAGAAATTTTTCTTCCTTACAGGCTGTTCAGCCCTTTCAGCATATTCTCAAGCATATCCTGGTCTGCCTCCTGACCCGCGAAGCTCATCACGCCGCGCAGCGGCATATACTGCATCATCGCCATGCCCATCTCATCGGACACCGCCTCGGAAGCTGCCTCGGAATTTCCGCCGCCTCCGCCGAACACCTGACGGAATCCGTCGAGGATCGGCTGAATCACCTTCTGCGCGTCCGGATCCGCCATGATATCCATGAAGATGGAATCCTTCGTGTAGTGCTTTTTCAGCTTCACCGTGCTCTGCACCGTGACAGTGCCGCAGACGTCGATCGCGCGGG
The DNA here is from genome assembly GCA_947624055.1 of uncultured Lachnospiraceae bacterium. GTDB lineage: Bacteria > Bacillota > Clostridia > Lachnospirales > Lachnospiraceae > Choladousia. The sequence goes on along the minus strand of CANQIW010000277.1, from coordinate 419 downwards.
ACGACTGCCCGACCTCGATCGTGAACTCGCCGGTCTCCACATGCCAGTCTTCAATATCCGTGTTCCAGTAAGCGAACGCGCGCTTATCCAGAACAAAGGTCACGTCCTTGCTCTCGCCCGGCTGCAGCTCCACCTTCTCAAAACCCTTCAACTCGCGTACCGGCCGCAGAACCGTGCTCTCCTTGTCGCCCACATAGAGCTGCACAACCGTCTTCCCGGCGCGGCTGCCCGTGTTCGTCGCGGTGACCGTGACCGTCAGGGTATCCTGATCCGTGATCTCGCTCTGGCTCAGGCGCAGGTTCGAGTACGCAAACGTCGTGTAGCTCAGGCCGTGCCCGAACGGGAAGAGAACGTCCATCTTCTTTTTATCATAATAGCGGTAGCCGACGAAAACGCCCTCGCGATAGTCCGCCGTATCC
>CANQIW010000276.1 GCA_947624055.1 uncultured Lachnospiraceae bacterium | reverse complement strand
TCCGTCACCTTGTAGCTCTGCATCGTCCTGCGGAAATCGTTCAGCACCTCGCAGAGATCCTCGATCTTCCCGCTGCTAATGTGTCCCATGCTGTACGCGTCCAGCCCGATGTTCAGCCTCGCGCTGACGCACTCGATCTCCTTCATCGGCTTCCGGCCGCCGAACTCAAAGATCTTCATTTCCGTCACGGTCGACCCGATCGCGATCGCCGCAAACATTTTGATACTCATGTCGCCTCCTGTCCCACCTGTCCAAGCAGATAGTCAATAAACTGCTGCGCCGTCCGGCCCGAAAGCCCGCCGTGGCTCAGCTCCCACTTGTTCGCCTCCAGAAGCAGCTCCTCCTCCGGCATCGTCACGCTGCAGCGCGTCGCCAGCGTCCGCACAATATTCTGGAACTCCTTCTTGTTCGGAGCACCAAAGTAAATCGTGACACCGAAGCGCGAGACGAGCGACATTTTTTCCTGCAATGTATCGTTACGGTGGATGTCGTCATCCTGCGACTCCCAGTTATCGCTGAAACGCTCGCGGATCAGGTTGCGGCGGTTGGACGTCGCGTAGATCAGGACATTCTCCGGTTTCCGCTCCAGCCCGCCCTCAATCACTGCCTTCAGATACTTGTATTCGATCTCAAACTCCTCGAACGAGAGGTCGTCCATGTAGATGATAAACTTGTAGTTGCGGTTCTTGATCTGCGCGATCACATCGTTCAGATCCTTGAACTGATGCTTGTAGATCTCGATGATGCGCAGCCCCTGATCATAGTAACGGTTCAGGATCGCCTTGATGCTCGAGGACTTCCCCGTCCCGGCGTCTCCGAACAGCAGGCAGTTGTTCGCCCTCCTGCCCTGCACGAACGCCTCCGTGTTGTCGATCAGCTTCTTCTTCGGGATCTCATATCCCACCAGGTCGTCCAGATTCACGTGCGCGATGTTCGTGATCGGGCAGATCTGCACGCCCGACTCGTCGTGCACGACGCGGAACGCCTTGTGCAGCCCGAGCTTGCCGACGCCAAACTCCCGGTAAAAGCGGATCATGTACTGCGTGAACTCCTCGACGTCCCGCGCGCCCGCCAGCTGCAGGGACAGCTCACTGATGCGGTCCCGGATGCGCCGGTTGAACACGCGGCTCGCGACGCCAGCCCTCCGGTAACTCAATATCTCCTCAAAGAATCCCGCCTGCAGCGTCCGCTCCAGATCGGCGAAATCATAAGCGAACAGTTCCCGGAAGATCGCAAAGTCATGCCGCGCAAGCTCCAGCAGGCTCCCCTCCGTGATGCCCTTGATCTCACAGGCGGTGCTGAACACATTCTCATTGTTCACCAACAGGAAGGTCAGATAATCCTGCCAGAGATTCCGCTCGAAGCCGTATGTCCCCGCCAGCTCGACCAGGCGGTGCATGCACGCAAAAAACCTTGCGCGCACTTCCCCGTACAGCTCGTTCTTTCCGTAATTTTCCATGATCCACGCCATCTCGCGAAGCAGCTCGCCGTTCTCCGGCTCGCGATAGACGATCAGCTCATCAATTCGTGTCATATTGCTTCCTCATCTCCAATTGTGTATGTTCATTCTTCTGCCATATATTTTCGGCAATCGTTTATTAACTCCGCCAATGGCAGCTTACTCCATTATTTTACTTGTTCGATGTAACATTCATCCTGACAGCTCCGGCCCTGATTCTTCAGCAAGAGCGGAAACTCACTGTAAAACTTCATTCCATTGTTCTTCAGCACCTGCCCAATGTTCTGGCGTTCCGGCGGCGTCACCCGCCCCTGCACCCAGCGCAGGCTCCACTTATGATCAAGTTCCCGCTTACCCTTCCTGATAAAATCAGAAAGAATCAGTGGTGCTTCCACGCTCTTTACATTAACAGGAATCTCAATCCTGTAGGTCTTTGCGGTTTCATCATAATACAAGTACCCGACAGTCTTATCATTGTATACTTTATTTTTGATCGCAAATTTGTACATACCGCTCCCATCTCCCCCAGATCATCTCCCATATCTTATCCAGATGTTCTTCCGGCAGAACCATAACCAGATCTTCGGCCAACTTGCTTCTGTCGGTCTCCTGCAGGGCACCTTCAAATATCCTTCTATCCTTCGAAAGAAACCGGAGATTATATTCCAGAGACTTCGAGCCGATAAAGCTCTGCACCGGTCTGTCCGCAAGCACATCAAACCTCCGAATTTCCTCCATATCCTGATAGCAGGAAAACAGCAGCGAGACTCCGTGGTCAAAAAGAGGCGCAGATCTTGCAGTATCAGATATCTCAGATCCTGAAATTCCTTTACAAAATCCACCCCGAATTCCCCTTTCCTTCAGATTTCATGATCCTTTTAACAGCCACTTTTGATTTGTTGCCCCAATTATAACTTATCGGCAAATATACGTCAATAATCCATGAATGGCATAGAGAGTTCAGAAATTATGGCAGCCGATATTTCTCTCTATCTGCGAGTACACAATTAACAGGGCAATCGTGATCAACACAACGCCCAAAATTACAGGCAGGAAACCAACCGAATTTTGTTTAAGAAGCATTTCAAAATTTGTTATTCGTTCCTGCCACTTACCTCTTATTCCCCACAATATGCAACAGCATCGACCTGAAACTGCAGTCCTGCTTGTCCTCCTACATGGGCAAATTCCGTCTGGATTGATTTCCTGACAGGATATTTCCCGTGAAATCTTTCCTTTATCACTTGTTCCATCACAGGAATATTCCATACATCACGAAACAGGCAGTCCATTTGCACGACATTCTCCAGCGTAAGTCCAAACAGACCCAGTCTCTTTTCCATCTCGTCGAAAGCACCGTTGATCTGCTCTTCCACCGTTCCGCCGACATTTCCGACACAGTAATTCAAAAAACAATATTGACCCGCTCGAATAATCCCCGTATGTGCCCAATCTTCATTTACGTCTTTTCGAATGATAGTACTCTTTTTATATGTCAAATTCAATGCCCTCTAATTGATCTGGAATATCAATCTATAAAACAAAATCTGTAATTTTAACCCTTGACAAAACTGTTCTATACATTTAAAATTTGTAGCATAAAAGAAATGAGTTTTTCGACCGTACAGCTATTGCTCAAGCGGCTTGCTCGTTTCTTTTTTTGTCCTTAAA
>CANQIW010000275.1 GCA_947624055.1 uncultured Lachnospiraceae bacterium | reverse complement strand
CCAGTTTTTCCGGGCGTTCCGGGAGAATTTCAAATTCTCCACAAAGGTCTGGCTGATCATGCTGGCCGTCGGGATCGTGATGTGTGTCGACGGATACGCGCTATACCATCTGCGCTTTAGCAATGCGTTCTGGACGGTCATCACAGCGATCTTTCTCGTGGCGGTCGTCGCCTATCTGATCGTCGCCATGTACATTTTCCCGCTGATGGCGCGCTTCGAAAACACAATCCGCATGATGTTTTTCAACTCGATCATGATCGGCATGCGTTTCCTGATCTGCACCGCGCTGATGGCCGTCATCTATTTTATTATGGCTTTCATCGTTATCAACATTTTCACCCCAGCCATCGTGTTCGGGGAGGGGCTCTGCGCGTACCTGTGCTCCTGCCTGCTGTATCGGATCCTGGAGATGTGCGCTCCGAAAGGCGCGGAAACTGGCGACACGGAAGAATCAGAAGCTGGAAGCATAGAAGCCGCAGATGCAAATCCGGACAAAACGGATTCCGACGCTGGCACTACCCCGTAGCGGGTCGGCGCTGTGGCAGACAGGCTACGATCCGGAGCAAACGGATTCTGTCACGGACGACATAACCGGCTCAGTCAAAACAGCCTCGGAAGACAAGAGTGTTGACAGGAAATCGACAATCTGCAGCAATATCGGAAAACATCGTACTTATCGGGGGAGGAACTCCACATGTCGGAACACAGGAGTCTTGAGTCTTACACAGAAAGAGAGAAATGGGACTTGCTGAATACCTCGGGAAGGATCCGCTATATCTGGGATTACTACAAACTTCCCATCGTGATCGCTTGTATCCTGCTGTATATGGCCGGGTATTCCGCTTACCGGCATTTCACGCACAAGGACGTCTTCCTCTATACCGCCCTCGTCAATGTCGCCGCCGGAGAGGATCTGACATCCCATCTTGTCGACGGTTTTCTGGACGCGGAGCAGGTCGACACGTCCAAAAATGAATTCCACTTTTATTCCGACTGGTACCTCACCGACGATCCCTCCAGCGAATACCACGAGTATACCTACGCGACGCGTATGAAAGTGCTGGCTGCGATCGACGGCGAACAGCTTGACATCGTCCTGATGAACCGGGAGGCTTTCGACGCTTTCGCCCAGAACGGATACCTGTGCAATCTCGAGGAGCTGCTGAAGCAGAAAGACGCCGGCCTGTATTCCGCCCTGCAGCCATATCTCATCACTAACATGGAGGTGCTGGAGGACAACGCGCAGGACGTCGTGCTGGATCCCTCCCTCGAGTACGTCTCAAAGACCACAGAATACCCTATGGCAGTTGATTTAAATGAATGCTCCTCCGCGATCCGCGAGGCAGGCTTTGAATCGTCCGTGTATCTCGGCGTCATCGGCAACACACCACGCATGGATACCGCGCTGGAGTATCTGCGGTATCTCACGCAGACATAAGAAATGCGCCACTTTCTTGCGAAGGTTGACTTGTCCATTTCTAATCAAGGCCAAAATAGAAAACGGCATAGACGTTTTCACGACTATGCCGAACCATTCAGAGATTACAAACTTCCTAAGCTACACCAGCTCTTCGTATCAGTCCTTCTCTTCAAATCTAGTGCGTTTGTCCGGGCTGTGCTGAATTAAACACAAACACTGCTGTCTGCTTCCAGCTCATATTTGACGACATTCATCCGCACGCGCCCATCTGCAAAGAAGGAGATCCCATCCGCGGCCTGCTCCGTGTAGATCGTCGCCGTCATGACCTGCCTGCCGTCGTTTACAAACACCTCCACACTGAACCGGTCAAGTATGATCCGCAGCCGGATCTTCCCTTTCTCCGAAAATACCTTGCTCCTTCGCTGATGGATGATCGCCCTGCGGGAGCCGGAAAACTTGCGGTCGATCTTCAGCACCTCCTCGTACGGGCGATAGCTGATCGACGTCTGATAATCCGCATTCTGGGCGAAGCGCACCGCGAATCTCTGGTATACCTTCTCCTCATCCTCCGAGGATACCTCAAGCTCCATATCGATCCTGCGTCCCTTGATTCCATCCAGATTGATCGTCCCTTCGAAGCAAACATCCTCATATCGGACTTCCCCGCACCGAAGCTGCTCCAGCTCCCGGATCGGCTGCTGGTACAGACGTCCGTCACGAATGGAAAGCTCCCGTGGAATGCTCATCTGCCCGAACCACAACTGCTCATCCAGCTGTCTGTGCATATTGCAGGTGTCCCAGTTCTGCATCCACCCGATCATCACCCGCCTGCCGTCCGGCGTGAGTATTGTCTGGGGCGCGTAAAAATCGATCCCGTAATCGACCGACTGATCATGCTCCTCCGTAAAGGTATCGGTCTCTTCATCGTAGGTGCCGATCAGACACAGCGTCCCGTTCCCGTTGTGATATTCAAACCCCTGCGGGAACATATCCTGCGGGCTGGTGAGAAGCACCTGCTTCCCGTCAAGCGGGAAGAAATCCGGGCATTCCCACATTTTGCCGAAACGGTTCCGGTTCGCGGCAAGCACTTTTTTGAACTTCCAGTCGAAGCCGTCCCGGCTCGTAAAAAGAAGGATCTGGCCGCTCCCGTCCGCAGGCCGGTTGCCCACCACACAGCAATATGTACCGTCCTGCTTCCTCCAGAGCTTCGGATCCCGGAAATCGTAGATGCTGCTTCCCTCCGGCAGATCCTTCGCATCCAGCACCGGGTTCTTCTCATATTTCTCGTAGTCCACGCCATCCCCGACCGCAATGCACTGCGTCTGGATATCCCGCTTTCCGCCCTCCGGCTGCGTTGTAGTCAGAACACCCGTGTACATCAGCAGCTGCCGCCCGTCCGGAAGCTCAATCGCATTACCGCTGAAGCAGCCGTCCCGGTCGTACGGTGTGTCCGGGGCAAGCGCCGCAGGCAGATATTCCCAATGCAGAAGGTCTTCACTCACCGCGTGGCCCCAATGCATCGGCCCCCAATAAGTCGCATAGGGATAATACTGATAAAACAAATGATATTTTCCGTCATAAAAAGAAAATCCATTCGGATCATTCATCCAGCCGACGCGCGTGGAGAGATGAAAATCCGGTCTCTCATCGGCCTGAATCATCTTTTCAGTCGCTTCTTCGTACTTCCTGGCTTCACGTAATGTCTGGCTACTCATCCCGAT
>CANQIW010000274.1 GCA_947624055.1 uncultured Lachnospiraceae bacterium | reverse complement strand
GCAGGCGGCAAGTACGTGATGCGTGAGACAGTCGCTCCGGACGGATATGCATACACGAACGACATTGAGTTCACGATCGACAAGGACGGCAAGGTGACGACCGACGCCCAGACGGTGACGGATGAGGACGGCAACACGGTTTACCTGGTAGAGGATGCGCCGCTCGAGTTCCATGTGAACAAGACAGAGGTCGGCGACAACAGCAAGGAAGTTGCGGGCGCGGAGATCACGGTATACGAGCTGACGACGGACGAGAATGGCAACACGGTAGAGACGAAGGTTGACAGCTGGATCTCGAAGGAAGGCGAGACGCACGACTTCGGCGGCAAGCTGAAGGCAGGCGGCAAGTACGTGATGCGTGAGACAGTCGCTCCGGACGGATATGCATACACGAACGACATTGAGTTCACGATTGACAAGGACGGCAAGGTGACGACCGACGCCCAGACGGTGACGGATGAGAACGGCAACACGGTTTACCTCGTGGAGGATGCGCCGATCACTGGTTCCGTGACTCTGAGGAAGACGAGCGGGACGACCGGCGAGGTGCTTGCAGGCGCGGCATTCCAGCTGTACTACAAGACGGCTGAGGTTGAGAGCGGATGGGCGCTGTACAACAACGCGGCGTACACGACCGGTATCGACGGCACGCTGACCATCAGCGGCCTGACAGCGAATGATTACTACTTCGTTGAGACGCAGGCTCCGGAGGGATTCGTCATCGAGACGGATGTAAACGGCCAGCCGAAGCAGTATCCGTTCACGATCGCTCCGGATGCGGCCGACAGGACGAAGGCTGAGATAAGCGTGACGCTGGATGTGACGAACGCGCCTGAGGAAGAGGATACGAAGCTTGTCGTGACGAAGCAGCTGGTATATCAGAACGAGCTTTGGAACGCGGTGGACGCGACCTTCTACGTGGCTCTGTTCGACGACGCGGCGCTGACGAACCGTGTATCTGAGGTTCAGGCGATCGAGTTCAGGAATATGAATACATCCTCGACGACGTTCGAGAAGCTCGAAGCGGGCAAGACCTACTACGTGGCAGAGACGACGGCGGACGGCACGGTGGTGAATGACATCGGCGGCGCTCTGGCGACGGGCGAGATCTACAAGGTAGACTTCTACAATGACAACGTTGTGACGGTTGACAAGGGCGATGGTACGCAGGTGATCTACTTCCGCAACGTATTCACGGAGCTGCCGACAGAGTTCTACCGTGAGGGCGACCTGACGATCACGAAGCAGCTGCTCGGAGCGGACGGCGAGCTCAAGGCGAGCGATAAGACGTTCTACGCGGGAATCTTCGCTGACGCGGAGTTCAAGAAGCTCTCTGAGGATGTGGAGCGCAACATCGTGAAGCTGGCCATGGACGGCAAGTCCTCGGTATCCGATACCGTGAAGGTTACGGTTGCGAACGAGGGCGAGACGACCGTTTACGTGACGGAGGTCGACAAGAGCGGCAAGCCGGTGGCAGGCGCGGCGTCGTTCCGCTACGATGTAACGGTGGACGGCACGACGGTCACGATGGATGTGGATCATCTCAGCGGCAAGGTCGTGATCACGAACAAGGAGCGCGAGAAGGAGACTGAGACGGAAGTCTTCGAGGAGGACGAGACGGAGGGCACGGTTCCGAAGTCTACGAAGGCCGTGAAGACGGGCGACGAGACGCCGATCGCGCTGTATATCGGACTGTTGCTGGCAGCGGCTCTGCTGTTGATCGCAGCGTTCCTGCTGAAGCGCAGAAAGAAAGACAGAAGCTAAAAGAATAGTGTAACACCGGGGCGCCGCAGATCTGCGGCGTCCCTTTTTTCGGAAAGAAAACGCTTAAAATCGCGGAAGGGAATTGACAGAACGGGGAGAGACAGGATATGATATTCAGACGTGCGAAAGATTCGGACGTATATGGACAGGATTATCATTTATTGAGGTGAGCATACATGAAGGCAGACCACAATCATCAGAAGAAAATTGCCGTGATCAATGATTTCTCCGGTTTCGGGCGCTGTTCGATCGCTGTGGCGCTCCCGATCATCTCCGCGATGCGGATCCAGTGCTGCCCGGTGCCGACGTCGATCTTCTCGAACCACACGGGCTTTGACAGCTTCTTTTTCGAGGATTATACCGATCGGATGCAGGCATATATTGATGAGTGGAAGAAGCTGGGACTGGAGTTCAAAGGGATCAGCAGCGGCTTCCTCGGCTCGAAGGAGCAGATCCAGATCGTGATCCGCTTTTTCCGGGAATTCCGGAAGGAGGATACGATCATTGTCGTGGATCCGGTCATGGGGGACTACGGGAAGCCGTATCCGACGTACACGCCGCAGATGTGCGAGGAGATGAAGAAGCTCGTGACCTACGCGGACATCCTCACGCCGAATCTGACGGAGGCGTGTATCCTGACGGATACGCCGTACCATCCGGATCACTGGAGGATGCGGGAAATCCTGGATCTGGCGAGGAAGCTGGGCGCGCTCGGCCCGTCGAAGGTAGTGATCACAGGGATCCCGCAGGGGGATTTTATCGCGAATTACTGCTATGAGCAGGGGCAGCCGGGCAAGATCCGGCGCACGCACAAGGTGGGCACGCAGCGCTCGGGGACCGGGGACATCTTCGCTGCGATCGTCGCCGCGGACGCGGTCAACGGCGTGCCGTTTCAGGATTCCGTGCGCAAGGCGTCGCTTTTCGTCAAGCGCTGCATCGAGCGGTCGATCGAGCTGGAGCTGCCGCTGACGGACGGGGTGTGCTTCGAGGAAGTGCTGCACAGGCTTTCGTGACGGGTAGGAGCGCTGATCCTGGAGCCTGCAATTTTCTCTCGAATCCTGCAGGCGAACAAATTTTTCTGACTTTTTCCGCGCTTTTCTCTTATGTGTCATAAACAGTTGTTGCGGTTCTGAAAATTATGTGGCATAATAGTAAAGAAAGATTGCCGTCCGGCCGGAGGAGCGGATGGGGCGGCGATAACATAGGATTCAGGGAAAGTGAGGTGCGGATATCATGGCGGAGCAGGTGTTGAAGGCGAAGATGCTGGGCGGTTTTTCTGTTTATTATGAGGGTCGTGAGATTGCGCTGGATCGCAACACGACTTCCAAGTCGATGCAGCTTCTGCAGATCCTCCTGATGAACATAGAGGCCGGCGGGATCGCGAAGAC
>CANQIW010000273.1 GCA_947624055.1 uncultured Lachnospiraceae bacterium | reverse complement strand
CGCGGTTGTCATAGTCCAGAATCCCGTGCCAGTACATCTCCGTGCCGAACGCGCACGTCCTCCAGCGGAAGAATGAGATGAAATCCGCCCCCTGCGCGACGCTCTGCATCGCCCACAGCGTCAGCTGTCCCGGCCGCGGCGCAGGACCTTCCATCCTCGTCGCCCAGCCGTTCGCGCCGGACTGCTGCTCCATAATGCCGAAATGCCGGCAGACCGACCGCGCCTCAAGCAGGTTCTGCGTCGCTCCCCGGTCGTTCAGGTCGTCCGCTTCCCGCGGGTTCCGGTCCAGGCCGAACGCGAAACTCGGATAGGAATCATAGGTATAGATGTTCAGGCTTTCCTCCATCATCTGATGGTTGTCCAGATTCCCGAAGATTCCGTTCGTCATGATGAAATCGCCCGGCTTTTTGTATCTCTCCAGAATCTCCGACTGCATTTTGCAGAAGCTCCGCGCGCTGTGCGAGATGAAGCGGTAATAATCCAGACGCAGATGCGGATTCCAGCCCTGGTTCGCCACCTGCCTGGGCACGTCCACCTGCGCCCAGTCCGTGTAGGTCTGGTTCCAGAAGACCGTGCCCCACGCCTCGTTCAATCCGTCAAGCGTCCCGTACCTTTCCTGCAGAAACGCGCGAAACGCCTCTGTGTCCGCATCCGAATAGAACTCCCAGATCTCGCAGTTGAGCTCGTTGTCGATCTGCCAGCCCGCGATTACCGGGTGCTGCCCGTAGTGCCGCGCGAGCTCTTCCACGATCCGCGCGCAGAGCTCCCGGTATTTCGGCGCGTTGTAATTGTAGTGCCGCCGCCCGCCGTGCCGGTACGGCACGCCTTCCATCGTGCAGTTGAGCACCTCCGGATACTTCTGCGTCAGCCATGCCGGAGGCGTGGCCGTCGGCGTACCGAAGACCACCTTCATGCCTTTTTTCTCGCAAAGCTCCAGAAACTCATCAAAAAAGGCAAATGTGAACACGCCCTCCCTGGGCTCAAACTTGTTCCATGCGAACTCCGCGATCCGGATCAGCGTGATACCCGCCTCCTTCATGCGCTCAAGGTCGTCCTCCCAGAGCGCGCGGGGCCAGTGCTCCGGATAATAGCAAACGCCCATCGTCATCTCTGGCCAGCTGTATTTCTGCATACGCTTTTGTCTCCTTTCTATAGTTGCTGTTGTCTTCTGTTCTTAATTCTTATGTCCGCCTGTAACTGTTTCTTATATCTGTTTTCTATTCTGTCGGTGTCCGCTTTCTGTGTTTACTCACTGTGACGTTTCCCTGTCCCAGACTACTATATCATGTCCTTCGGACATAATACCCTCCGGGGAATGCGCACGATTCGGTTTCGTGTTTTGTCCCGCTTCGCGTGATACCGAATCGGCGCTGATATAATCTCTGTCGAAATTATATCATAATTCCAGAATATTACAAACCGCGGCTCCGGCTTTTCCCATTATTTTTGATCGGACTTCCGACCCTGCGGGAACGCCATCCGCCCCATAAAACACCCTGAAAACGGCCGTTCCGGCTCTCCGCCCTGTCGACAGTCCCCGCCGGAATCCGACAGTCCCGGGAAAAAACGCTTGCAAAACACGCGCAGTTCTGGTAAATATGGTATGGATACATGTAATGTCTCTGTAAAAGTTATGTAAAGTAAAAGTCTGGTTTTCCATGAACGCCAGATCAGATACACAGGTGAAAACGATGAACATATTCGATATTATCACGCTGCTCGGCGGCCTCGCCATGTTCCTGTACGGGATGCGCATCATGGGTGACGGCCTGAAGGAAAGCTCGTCAGGCACTCTGAAGACGGCGCTGGAAAAGCTCACAAACAAACCGGTCAAGGCATTCCTTCTCGGCCTCGGCATGACGGCTCTGATCCAGTCGTCCACCGCAACCATCGTCATCACGTCCGGACTGGTCGGCGCCGGGATCATCTCCCTGCACCAGTCGCTCGGCATCATCGTCGGCGCGAACGTCGGTACGACCGTCACCGGCCAGATCATCCGTCTTCTCGATCTGGACGCGTCCGGTACTTCCTTCCTGCAGTTTTTCAAACCGTCTACGCTGGCGCCTCTCGCGCTCATCATCGGCATCGTCATCATCATGGGACGAAAGGACAAGAATTCAGGTAAGATCGGCCAGATCGTCATCGGCTTTGGCATCCTGTTCTCCGGCCTGATGAGTATGACCGACGCGGTCAGCACGCTCACCGAGGGCGGTATCATCGAGCGGCTGTTCTCCAGCCTCGGGGACAACCCGTTCCTTGGCTACCTGATCGGCGCGGGCGTCGCCTTCGTTCTGCAGAGCTCCTCCGCGACGATCGGTATCCTGCAGGCCTTTTCCACCTCCGGCCTGCTCACGTTCAGCGCGATTTACGCCGTTCTGGTGGGCGTCTACCTGGGCGACTGCGTGACGACCGCCATCGTGTGCAACATCGGCGCGAAGCCGGAAGCCAAGCGCGTCGGTATCGTCAATATTCTGTACAATCTTGGAAAATCCGTCCTGATCCTGGCGGCGGTCACGATCATCCATAAGCTCGGCCTTCTCGACGGGCTCTGGAATCGCGTCATGTACTCCGGCGGTATCGCGAACATGAACACGGTCTTCAACCTCGCCTGCGCGATCCTGCTCTTCCCGACGCTCGGCATCTATGAGAAACAGAGCCACCGTCTGGTGAAGGACGAGCCCTCCGAGACAGGCAAATACGACGAGCTTCTGGACGCGCTCAGCCCGGTCTTCTTCAGCACGCCGGCTCTCGCGTTCGGCCGCTGTTACGACGCGCTCCTGGTCATGTACGACCTGGCCCGGACAAGCATCGACCGCGCGTTTAACCTGATCACTGATTACGATGAGAAAGCCGCGGACAAGATCATAGAAGATGAAAATTACATAGACAGTATGAACGACCGGATCAGCAACTACCTGATCCAGATTTCCGCGCATATCACCGCGCAGAACCATCTGGAAATCATGAACCATTACTATTCAGTCGCGACGGAATTTGAGCGTCTGAGCGACCACGCGATGAACATCGAGGAGATTGCCACCGATCTGCACGAGCACGACGCGTCCTTCTCGGACGCCGCCATGGAAGAGCTGAAGGTGCTGCGGCAGCTGCTCGAGACAATTCTGAATTACAGCGATGAGACATTCAAGAAAAG
>CANQIW010000272.1 GCA_947624055.1 uncultured Lachnospiraceae bacterium | reverse complement strand
CCCCTGATAAAGCGTCCAGCCGGAGAGCTCCTCCGCGCCTGTGATCACCGCGCCGAGCGGCTTTTCGGAACGGTAGGTGATCCGCTGCTCCTGTGTCCCCGCGTGCAGCGGGTTCACATACTCCCGGTAGACGCCCGGCGCCACCAGCACCTCATCCCCCGGAAGCGCCACGCGCGCCGCATCGTTGATGTGCCGGAACGGCCTCTCCCTGCTCCCGTCCCCGATACAGGACGCGTTACAATCGACATGATATATTCTGCTGTTTTCATTTCTTTCCATTCTGTGATCTCCTTTCCCTGCTGTTTTCAATTTCGCTTTCTTCTCGTTCCCGCCTTCTTTTTCACTTCCGTATTTGCTTCTTGTTCCCGTCTTCTTTTTCGTTTTCGTCTTCTCTTCTCGTTCCTGTCTTCCTCTTTCGAGCCCGTCTTTTTCCGGTTCTTTTCTCATTTTTCAGTCCCTGTCTGCTTCTTCTCAGATAAGAGAACACTTACGCCTGCTTTTCTCCATCGAAGCAGAACATGCTGAACAGCGCCACCGTATTCGGTCCGTAGTCATACTCCATGCCGCACTTGTCCGCCATGTCCTTCACAAAAATGCAGTACGCGGACATACAGGAAAACATCAGCTTCGGAAAGCGGCAGGGCTTCCCCTCCACGATCGCACAGGTCTCGCAGAGATTACAGCCGCTCGCCCCGACCATCAGCCCCTCAAGCCCGACTCGGTCGATAAACTCCCTCGTGAGCTTGTTGTGCTTTCCCTTGGCCGGCTTCGTCTCCTTGCCGTCCATCGGGTCGTCCACATCCCAGACTGTCTGCAGTACCACTGCCGTCGGCCACCTCCGAATGCGCGCCTTCATCTCCTCCACCGTGCCGCAGTCCGGCGGGCACGCGTAATTCACCCCGTATTTCCCGCACAGATTCTCCTCGCACAGCGGCCGGAACGCCGGTATAAATTCAATATCCTTCGTCTCGATCAGCGCCGCGGCCGCAAAGCCCATCTCCATCGCCAGCTCCGGCAAATCATTTCTGTTCATTCTGTCGTCCTCCCCTGGTTTTCTGGTTTTCTGGTTTTCCGTCTTTCGGTCATTCGATCCTCTGTCTGCATAAAAGCCATAGTCCGAAAACGGTATGTTTATTCGGCGCCCCGGCCGCAGCCCTTACGGACAAACTCCGGCATCGATCTCTGTCGGGCATGTCGAACGTTTCCCGAATATTTTAACATAACAGTAAAAAAAAGTATAGAATAATCGATTGACTTCCCACAGTAATGTATGTGATACTGTAAAAGAACAGAAATACAATGAAAACAGGAGAAATAATTTATGAAACGAAGTGTAAAGGAATTGTGTATCCGCGTCGTCATCCTGCTGTTCGGGCTCACTGTCGCACATCTCGGAGTGACGCTCTTCCTGCTCGCAAATCTCGGAGCGGATCCGTTCAACGTGCTCGTGCAGGGTATCTTCCGTACGCTCGACCGGTTGACCGGATTGCGCTTCCTGTCGCACGGGAATGTCCACATCGCGATCTGCTTCCTGATCATTCTTGTCCTGCTGGCCGTGGACAAAAGCTACATAAAGATAGGGACCGTCCTTTGTATGGCATTCGGAGGTCCCATCATCGACTTTTTCACCCGGCTGCTCTCCTTCCTGTTTAAGAAGGGCAACCCGCTCTGGCTGAACCTGATCGTGCTGGCGCTCGGCTGCGTCATCCTCGCGCTCGGCATGACGATCGTCATCAAATCCGACGCCGGCACCGGTCCGAACGACCTCGTCGCCCTCGTCATCAGCGATAAGGCACACCGCCGATTCGGCGTCGTCCGTATCCTCGTCGACGTATCGTTCGTCGCGGCCGGCTTCCTGCTCGGCGGCACGGTCGGCATCGGCACGGTCATCTGCGCGTTTCTCGTCGGCCCGGTCGCGGATTTCTTCCTGCCGCGCAGCGAACGTCTGGTAAACGCCGTGCTGCGGCTGACAGATCCAGCCTGACTGCCCGCCCGGAGCTATTCATACTGCGCGATCTTCCTCAGGCAGAACTCATAAATCCTCTTATAAGTTTTCGCAGTATAATGCAAACCATCCTCAATGTGATACCGATTCTCTGTTCCATAGCCATTTTGTATCAGATAGGAATAGCTGTCCAGATAACCGTACAGTTCTTTGCTGCACAACTCCTCCTGAATACGCCTGTTAAATCTGATCACCCAGCTTTCTTCCCTCCTGCGGCCTCCGTTCCCCAGTATTTCACTGTTGTTCAGCGGATTGATCGACATATAGAAAAGCGTACAGCCCTTCTCCTTCAGCCTCTTTCCGAGCTTTTTCATATACGGTATATAGTCGTCCAGTTTTTTCAGATCATTGACCCCATGATTAAAGACAACCGCCGTATTCTCCCCTGCCAGCCGCATCAGCTGCGGTACGGCGGTCTGCCGCAGCCAGCCGAGCTTTGAACTGATTTTACAGATGAAATATACATTGTCCGTCAAAGCAGATCCGAATTCGCGCCTCAATGTTCTCTGCAAACCGACTGTTCTGGAATCTCCCACGAAAATGATACGGCTGAAGTTTCCCTTTGCTCCCACAGCGGACGAGTACTGTCTGGAAATATAATTCCTGCTCAGGTTCGGTTCCTTTGAACGCGTGAATATCACCGGATACAATTTCATGGAAGTATTGACGGTAATCCTCTGCCCGACCTGGTATTGCGGTTTTTTTTCGCTGCCTTTTTTCTCAGACCATCCCAGCATGGTTTTGCCCTGTTCATTTTCCATTCCGGGAAGGCAGACTTTTTCCCCTCTTTTTGCCGTGAGCTTCCGGCAGATCTTCCGTCCGGACGCATCGTACAGTCTGACGGTCACCTTTTTGGGCGCAGCTGCTTCATCAAGGGCTTCCGCCTTTACCGGGTCTGACTGCAGAAACAGCAAGAAAAAAACTGCCAGGCACCAGACGGCGCGTTTCCAGTTTTGCGAAAATGCTTTCTGATATCTTTTCACTGTGAATCCTCCCCTTACACTGTCTGAGCAGAGCCTATTTTCCAATATTATTATAAAATAATAGCGTCAAATTTACAACAGAGAGATTCGGAAAAGAAAGTGACAAAGAAAACATCCTGTGATATGATCCCATCTTTGACAGTTCAAATGCGGGGAAACTTGATAATTCCAAGGATTCCCCGCATTTTTATTAGCTAAAAATG
>CANQIW010000271.1 GCA_947624055.1 uncultured Lachnospiraceae bacterium | reverse complement strand
CTGCATCGTCTCGTCGAGCGCGTGCCCCATATGGAGCTGCCCCGTCACGTTTGGCGGCGGGATCACGATCGTAAACGGTTTTTTGTTCGGGTTGGGCTCGGCGTGGAAATATTTCCGGTCGAGCCATTTCTGGTACAGTCTGTCCTCGATCCCCTTCGGGTCGTAGGTTTTGGCAAGCTCTTTGCTCATGGTGTGCCTCCTCTGCGAATTCTTTGTCTTCTCTGACTTCTCCAAGCCATGCCAGCCTTGAAAAACCTTCGGTTTTCCTCGGCCGCGGGCGTTCGCCCTATCGTCCGTCACGCAAACCGTCTTTTGTGAGCAAGCTCCCACAGCCGCTTGCGCTCCGTATGGCATGGCTCATCACTTTCGCGAAAAAAACGCCCCCTGTATACAATGTATACAAAGGGCGAATGTCTCGCGGTACCACCTTTTCTTGCAGATTTCCGCAGCAATTCATGAAACTCTCCGTTTCATTCCTCTGCGTCCCGATCCGCATCTCTTTCTTCTGTAACGGGAAGTCCCGGAACCGCCTACGCACCTGTACGGCTTCAGCCATTCGGTTCGAAAGCTACCTTCCGCACCCGCTCTCCCGGACCGCCTTTCAGCCGCTGAGCCGTCCTCTCTTTTGGCGCCAAATGCGTACTCCTCTTTCTCAACACCTTTTTCTGATGGTTCTTATCTTAACGAACAGCCGCAGGTTTGTCAAGCTGAAACTTTCGCAAACGCGACGTTCCCTCTTATCATGTTGCTCTGCTGCCATTATGCTTCATCGTGTTTTTTATCTATTTTTTACCTATTTTTTATCAATGAGGGGGATTGCCCTTTCTGATCTTATTGTGTATAATTAATTGATACTTTGAGAGCTTATCGCCTTGCAGAGAATTTCGAGGAGGAAATTTTATTATGAAAAAAGGATGGATCGCGGCGCTGCTGGCGCTGACACTGTGTGTGGCAGAGGCGCTCCCTGCCACGGCCGCAGATGAGGCAGAAGTCTTCCTGCAGACAGAGGAGGCTCAGATCGCGGATGATATACCGATCGAATCGGAGGAAATTATCGAGGAGCTTCTCCCGCCGACAGAAACGGAAACAGAGACAGAACAGCTCCTGAATGAGACCGAAGCGCTCTCTAATGATGAACTGACGATTGATCTATCCGGCGCCGCGGACGGCTCAGTGATCGACCTGTCGGAGGCAGCAGACGACATCGGCGACGGACTGTCGGAAGATACTGCCGACCCGTGGGGCACGGCTCCGACAGCAGACACCGAACAGACAGAAATACCGATTGATGCAGAGCATTTCCCGGATGAGAATTTCCGCAATTATCTGTTTAAAGCCGAATATAAGATGGAAGGCGAGACCGATGGCAAAACCGCATACAAAAAGATTCCGGTCGACACAGACGGAAACAGAAGCCTCAGCACGGGTGAAATAGCTGCGGTTAAGGAGCTCGATGTGATCGGGAAAAACATCAGCGATCTCACAGGCATTGCGTATTTTACCGCGCTGACCACGCTTCAGTGCGACAACAATGCACTGACCACGCTGGATGTGAGCAAAAATGCCAAACTGGAATGCCTGACCTGCTCGAACAATCAGCTCACTGCTCTTGACCTGAAGAACAACACCGCGCTGTTCTCTCTGGTATGTACCGGCAACCAGATTGAAACGCTTGATCTCAGCAGGAACACCCGTATGCAGGACCTGCGTTGTGCCAACAACAAACTGCAGGCACTTGATCTCAGCCACACTTCCATATTGACCTGGATGGACTGCAGCGGGAATCAGCTCAGTACCCTGGACGTATCGAAGCAAACAAGTCTGTCCTATCTGTTTTGCAGCAGCAATCAGCTGACAAGTCTTAACGTCAGCGGGGCGACCAAGCTTCAATGGCTGGACTGCAGTAATAACCAGCTGGAAGAACTGGACGTCAAAGGTGTCCTGAACGTCGATCAGGACACCGCGGTAAATTTGCTGAACTGCGCGGATAACAGGCTCACAGAACTGAATGTCAACAACAAAAGCTACTTCAAGGGGCTGATCTGCAGCAACAACGCGATCACAGAGCTGGATCTCTCCACGGATTCAGATCTGCGGCAGCTCGAGTGCGCGAACAACGCGCTGACGAGTCTCAAACTCCCGCAGGCTGCTTCCGCGACATCAAAAATAAAACTTCAGACACTGGACTGCAGCGGAAATCAGCTGACAAGTCTGGATCTGAGCAGTCTTTCCATCACTGAAACCTCCGTGCTGCCGAATTGTTCCGGTCAAAAACTCGCAATAGCTTCGGAGGAAACAGAAAATGGCCTTCAGGTCAATTTAAATGAGCTCCTCGGCAGCGATGTCAATATCATACAGATGACTGCAGACGAGTATACCAATAGCACAGGGAGTGAAAAAAGCACCTTGGGCAATGTCATTTTGCTCTTACCGGAGAACGGAGTGCTGAGCAGCGAATCAGCAAACGGTAATCTCTTCTTCAAGGATGGTCTGATTCCTGAAACACTCAAACTCTTCTGCGCAACCGGTTACAGAAAGAAAGATGGAGAGAAAGACGTACTGCTTGAGCTATGTTGCCATGTGCATGACAGCCCGGTTGAGAAGAAAGCACCCACCTGCACACAGGATGGAAGCGCATACATCCATTGTTCTGTCTGCGGATACGAAGAAACAATCGTATTGCCGGCAACCGGACATGATTACAGAGAAGATAGTGATCGCAAAGAACCTACTTGCGAAGAAGAGGGGTATTCGAAGAAAATATGTAATATTTGCGGCGATACTGTAACAGAGGAACTTCCGGCTCTTGGACACAAATTCGTGAGGATGGAGGCACCTGCCACCTGCACGACGGACGGCAGTTCGTGGGAAGAGTGCGAAGTCTGCGGCGCAGAAAAGGAAGGATCCAGACAGACGCTCCCGGCTCCGGGACATAAATTTCAAAAACAGGAGATTCCTTCCACCTGCACGACGGACGGCAGTTCGTGGGAGGAATGTGAGGTCTGCGGCGCAGAAAAGGAAGGATCCAGACAGACGCTCCCGGCTCCGGGACATAAATTTCAAAAACAGGAGATTCCTTCCACCTGCACGACGGACGGCAGTTCGTGGGAGGAATGTGAGGTCTGCGGCGCAGAAAAGGAAGGATCCAGACAGACGCTCCCGGCTCCGGGACATAAATTTCAAAAACAGGAGATTCC
>CANQIW010000270.1 GCA_947624055.1 uncultured Lachnospiraceae bacterium | reverse complement strand
CGCCCGGCACCGCGATCTTTAAGATGCGCAAAGCCATCTCCTTGTGAAAACGCAGCGCCTTCCTGACGCGCAGGCAGACATTGTTCCTTTCGTTCAGGCAAAACGCGGTCATGACAACAGCGGCGAAGTACCAGGAGATCGTCGTGGGCCACGCCACGCCCGCGGCTCCCGCATGGAGCGCGAAGATCCCGATCGCGTTGCCCGCCACGTTGATCAGGTTCATCGCGATGGACACAAACATCGTCGTCCGGGTCTTTCCCATGCTGCGGTAAAGCGCCGCGCCCGCGTTGTAGACGGCGTTTGCCGGGAAGGACAGGATCACGATGCGCAGATAGACCCGGCAGGCCTCCATGACCGCGGGCTCCACGCTGCCGTACAGCCCAGAGAGGACCGCGTTCCCCAGCAGAAGCATCGCGATCGTACAGACCAATGAGAGCACCGTGTTGATATGAAAAACCTGCGAGGCCGCGAGATTGGCGTTTTCCCACTCTCTGCCGCCCAGATACTGAGAAACGACGACCGCGCCGCCCGTCGCCACGGCGGTAAAAAGGTAGATAAAGATAGTGTAGATCATCGTGTCCAGCGACACGCCGGAGACAGTCGCCTCCCCGGCGTAGCTGACCATCAGCGTGTCCGCAAGTCCCACCACCACCTGCAGCAGCTGCTCAATCAGCAGTGGAATGATCATCGCCCGGAGGGCGGCGTTGTCAAAGGGACGGATCCCGCCGGCAAACTGCTTTTTCGGTTCGATCACTTTCTCCAGAATTGAACTCATTCTGCGCTCTGCGGCCTCCTTTTTCAGGCGCTGGATTATTTCCTGCGCTCCTTTGTCCTTGAACAGAAAAGTATAAGGGATTTTCATACATCAGTGTGACCCGGTCTTTCCTGCCGCACAAAAAATGTAAGTGCAGATCCGCGCACTCTGTGCCGCATTTCTACACTTACATTATATCGGAACAATTATTTTATATCAAATACTTTATTCTTATTCCTCATCAATGCCCAAAAAGCATTCTGTGTCCAAGCCGGTTCGTCACTCGATCGTGATACGACCCTCGCCGTTCAAATCAGCGTAGCCCGTCACGTTCGGCAGACCGTCGCCGTCGGTATCCTCAAAGGACTGCACATAGTTCGCGAGCACCATGTAGTCCTCCATCACGTAATCGATGATGTTCGTCGCTCCGTCGAACATGGAGAAGCCATCGCCCAGGTCGCGCAGCGTGTAGTTGTAACCCGCGAGGTTGTACTTCGCGTTCACATCCAGAGGCTTGTATTCGCCGCTCTCGCGGTCGAGGATCTGCACGTCCTTCACGCGGTAGTCGCCCGCAACGCCCGTGAACACGCCCTTGTCGTCCATCGTCGCCGTGGACTCGATGCTCGTGTCGATCGTGTACTTCGCGCCCGCGATGTGCAGGAAGCCGCCGATCTCCTCGCCGGTGCCCACACCGCGCGCGCCGAACTCAAGCGCGTCGAGGATCTGCTGCCCAGTCACCTCGATCATGCAGGCCACGTTGCCGAAGGTGTGCATGTTCTTGCAGGTGAGGTAGCTGATGTCGCCTGTGATCGCCTCGTTGCGGATGCCGCCGCCGTTCATGATCGCGACATCCACCGGATAACCATCCACCACATTTGTCTTGTCAAACAGATAATACAGGGCGTCCGCCGCGAAATCGCCGGAGTTCGTCTCCTGGCTGCGCACCAGACGGTTGCCATCCGCATCGAAATTATCAAGAACCTCATCCGTGGTGCCGATTACCTGACCGAGCTCATCGTTCACCTGCGTGATCCACGCGCTCTCAACCTCCGCGACCGCGTCCGCCGTCTCATCGACGACATCAGCCGTCTGCGCCATAATGCTGTCATAGAGTCTTGCCTTCACATTGTCCGCCTCGAGGAGCTCTGTCGTGATCTCGCCCTCCGGGGAGATGGTCATTTGGCCAACCGCGCCGAAGTAGGAACCGGTCTGCGTCAGGACGACCTCGTTCTCCTCCGCATCGAGCACCACTTCCATCGGAAGGGTCGTGTGCGAATGTCCGTCGATGAAGGCGTCAAAGCCTGTCGTGTTCGCGATGACCTCCTCAGACGTCCACGGAATGGACGACGGATCTACGCCCAGATGCCCGAGACCGATGACGATGTCCGCCTCCGCGGAAGCCTCGTCGATCGCCTCCTGCACCGTATCGTAAAGATCGCTGCCGTCGTTCCCGCCGGCGATGCCGTAGATGTAATTGCCGTTCTCATCCTGGAAATAGGCCGGCGTTGACTTCGTGAAGGATTCCGGCGTGGTGACGCCAATCAGCGCGATCTTCTGCCCGCCAACCTCGAATACCTTATAGGAATCGAGCACATTTTCACCCTTCTCGCCGTTCTCCTCATGGTAGAAATTGCAGGACAGGTATGGATACTCCGCCTTCTCGATCGTGGCGAGCGCACCCTCCATGCCATAGTCAAACTCATGATTGCCCAGTGTAGCCGCGTCATACTTCGCCGCGTTCATCAGATCTACGATAGACGAGCCCTTATCCATGGAGCCGTAGGCCGTACCCTGAATGTGATCTCCCGCGTCCACCAGCAGCACGTTGTCAAACGTGTCGCGGTAGCGCGCGACCAGAGAATAGCCAAGATCTCCGTCGATATACGTGTGCACGTCGTTCGTGTAGAGAATCGTGACCGGCTCCGCGCCCGTAGCCTCAGTCGCGTCCTCAGCCGCCGCAGCGGGCAGCCAGAGCGTGGAAAGGATAAGCGGAAGTGTTAAAGCAGCAGCAAATTTCCTCATGTGAATACCTCCTGTTTTTTATTGTATAGCCAAAGCATGCTTACAAAAATTATTATACTACAGTTTTCCGTTTTAGCCTACAACATTTTGCGGACATAAAAAAGTATGCTTAATCTTCTCCTTGTCCTGCCTCCTGATTCGGTTTCATTTTTATCGTCGGATACGTCTCGTTTTTCCTGATAACCTCAAAAGCCTGCAAACACCATCGTTCACAGGCTTCTTTACCTCCCCGAGTTGGGCTCGAACCAACAACCCTTCGGTTAACAGCCGAATGCTCTACCATTGAGCTATCGAGGACCATATCGGGCACACACCCTCAAAACCACATACAGAAACTTTTTTGCATCCGCCTTTCCCCCATTCTGCCCTTCCGTTTCCGGATAAGCATACGACCGATTAGTAGCGGTCAGCTCCGTGCGTTGCCGCACTTCC
>CANQIW010000269.1 GCA_947624055.1 uncultured Lachnospiraceae bacterium | reverse complement strand
AGGCAGGCAGCGCTTTGCAACACGGGGCGCATCCACGACCATCTCGTAGATGTTGGCTGCAAGCTGCCCTGCTTTCAGAATCTTGTACATACCCTACCTCCATATTCGTACTTTACAGGGAAGCCCCTGCCCTTACTTCCGCCCATTCTCCCGACGATCTCTCCTCAGATACGATGCGGGCGGTTCATATCTTATACAGTATATTACAACCATTTGAAAAATTCAACGGCAAATTTTATCGTCTTCCCCTTCCTCACTTGTGATACGGCTCACCCCGCATAATGCGGAAGCTCCGGTAGATCTGCTCCAGCAGGATCAGGCGCATGAGCTGGTGCGGAAATGTCAGCCTGGAAAAGCTGAGCCGGAGATCCGCGCGGCGCAGCACGCCCTCCGACAGACCGAGCGATCCGCCGATCACGAACACCAGACTGCTCTCTCCCTGCACACCGAGCTCTTCCAGCTTCCGCGCAAGCTCCGGGGAATCGAACATGGTTCCGTCGATCGCAAGCGCGATCACATAATCCGTATCGCGGATGCAGCGCAGCAGGCGCTCGCCCTCCGTCCGTCTGATCTGCTCCTCAAAGGCCTTTGAAGCGCCGTCCGGCGTCTTCTCATCCGCCGCCTCGACGATCTCCAGACGGCAGTATTTCCCCAGACGCTTCCGGTACTCCGCAATCCCGTCCCGCAGATATTTTTCTTTGATCTTTCCAACTGTGAGAATTGTGATCTTCATTTCACTCGTTTGCCCAAATATAGCGCTCTGATACAAAAAATACAGTCACGATGCGCCATCCCGGCTTCCTTACACTCTTCTTCCCAAATATGGCGCTTTAATACATATCGAGCACAAGCGTAGAGGACGCATCCAGCTTGCCGCTGTAGAAATCCGCATAGATCTGTCTGTACTTTTTCAGGTTAACCGTCGTATTGTTATCAATCAGCGTCTCTCTCCCATTCTTTGTGTAAAGGCGGATATGCAGAAGCTTCCAGCCCTTTTTTGCCTCTACGCTGATCTTCCGGGATTTTTTCGGATTGCCCGCCGTGACAAACATTTTTTTGTTGAATTTAGACGCATAGTTTTTGGAACCAACCTTAAAGGAAGCACAGACATTCTCATACTTCCTCACCGTCGCCCGGAACGTCAGCTTTTTGGTCTTGCTTCCATATTTTACCTTGAAGCTGACCGTGGTCTTCCCCGGGCTTCGCGGCTCCACAACCAGCCGGACATACTTACTGTAGCGTGGATTCTTCTCGATCTCGACAGTCGCCACGTCGTTTCTGCTGCTCTTCAGCTCCGCAATCTGGCTTTTGCTTGTCGCCCCTATGATATCGATGGTAAAGAGCGCCGGCGGATCCAGCGCAAAATACGTCGCTTCCCTGCTCGAGAGTCTGGGAGCCGCCGCCTTCGGCGCCAGCACCCCGCACACGCCGGTCAGCGCAAGCACTGTCAGCAAAAGCATGATCATTCTTCTTGTATGCCTCATAAACCTTCCTCCCTGATGGTAATGCTTTGTTGGCAAATAATTGTTTGTGAATAATTGCTCGTGAATAGTTGTTCGTAATTATACATGAATGTTACCATAAACCGGCATGCAAGTAAAGAAAAATATCCCGTGTGATCCGGACTTGTATGCCATAGATCGCGCGGGATAATCCCCATAGAGACTCAGCTTCCCTGCCAGACGCCCTCAAAATATTTCTCCAGATCCGCTTCACTCACCCTGTAATCGTCGCACAGCCGGATCTTCGTTTCCTCCTTTGTAGGTCCTGCAGTCCTGCGCAGTCCGATCAGACCGCCTGGCATGTATAAGCTGCCAAACCTTACACGGGAAGTTCTTCTTTGAGGATTCCTCTTTCCGCAAGGATCTTTCTTACGATCCCCTTCTCCATGGAAAGCTTCTCGGCAATGGCTTCGACAGAAAGGTGCATTTCTGCATAGTATACTTCGACTTTTCCTTCATCACGGCCAGCTGCCTTTCCTCTTGCCTCGCCGAGCTTGAGCAGAAAAAGCTGATCGTCCTGATCCCCTTCCAGATACTGCGGCTGCGCTCAATCCTCTATGACGCGGATGGACGGGTCAGGCATCCCTCCCAGATCGAATTTCAGCAGTTGAAAGAGATTGTCACCTGTGATATAATGAACAGCATAAAAACCAACTATTCCGCTGGCAATATCACTTATACCGACGCTGCTAAACTGATTGAGCTCACAAATGGTCTGTATGAGCAGATACTGCTGCACTACCAGAAAAGAGGAGGCGATCAATCCATGGGAGTTATGCTGCCCGGCGCTATGGAGCTGCCACATGACGACATCATATTCAAGCTTGAGAAACTCGAAGAAACGAATATTGCCTTAGCCAAAGAGAATACTGCCTTGATTGATGAAAATACTGCTTTAACCGACGAGAATACCATTCTGACCAATGAAAATGAAAAACTGAAAGCTCGCATTGCGGAGCTAGAGGCCTCAAAATGAATTCAACACAACCAGACTGCCACGTCATTTTGGTAAACTGTCCCTATACCTTCTGTTTTCGTTTGCCATTGCTTCCTCCTCTCCTTTTTCTCACAAAGGATGGAATATCAGGATTGCCCTTTTTTCTGTTTCGTTCATAAAATATCCATCCTTTTTGTTTAATTGCAAATTATCTTAAAATCCAACTACAGCCAAACACTTTAGACTGATCACAAAAGGTTACACTAATCAAACAACTTTTGAGATAATGATATCCACCATTTCACCGACATTCTTCATACCGTTAACTTGTCCCATGTTAAACTTCACACCAAAGGCGTTCTCCACCGCCACGATCAGGTTGATGTGCTCCAGCGAATCCCAGTCCTCGATGTCATCCGCCGTGGTCGCGTCGTTTACCGTAATCGTGTCGTCATCAAACACATCCTGGAATACCTCGTTAAGTTTCGCATAAATCTCTTCTCTGCTCATCTTCATGCCCTCCTTTATTCCTGCATTTGCTTAACATCCTTTTGTATCTGCTTTGATTCGTTTCAAGTAATCCTATCATCCCTATGTCTGCCGACATCCTAAAGGGATCCCCATCTTTTCTTCCAGCCTTTAATACTCTACTGCGATCACATCTGTCTTGTTCTCATAGGTATCCGGTATCGCGAACCGCCACTCGGTATTTCCTCCATCATCCTCCCGGATCTTTTCAAATCCTTGCAGTGCATAAAACTCCTTCACCAT
>CANQIW010000268.1 GCA_947624055.1 uncultured Lachnospiraceae bacterium | reverse complement strand
CATGACGTTCACGCAGACAATGCGTCATGTGATCATTCCGCAGGCTTTGACGACGGCGTTTCCGCCGCTGTCCAACTCCCTGATCGGTCTGGTGAAGGATACTTCGCTGGCCTACAGCGTGGCGATCGTGGAGATCCTGGCGACGGCGCAGCGGATCGCGGCGCGAACTTACGACTATTTCTGGCTGTACTGCGAGGCAGGGGTGATCTATCTGATCTTCTGCACTTTTCTGACCTGGCTGCAGCGGAAGATGGAGAAGCGTCTGGAGAGAAAACGGTGAGCTGCGACGGAATCTGACTGCTGTCGGAGACAGACGCGGCAATTATGATTGGATTAAAATGATCAGGAAAGGAAAAAGGAAGCTGTGATCGAACTCAGGAATATCCGGAAAAGTTTCGGACCGCGGGAGGTCCTGAAAAATATCAGCCTGAAGGTAAACGAGGGCGACGTGATCGCGATCCTTGGGCCGAGCGGTTCGGGAAAGACGACGCTTCTGCGCTGTGTCAGCTTCCTGACGACGGCGGACGGCGGGGAGATCGAGTTCGACGGCGAGCTGTTCCGGGCGGATCATATTTCGAGAAAGGATATCCTGCGCTACCGCAAGCGGATCGGTTTCGTGTTTCAGGATTATCAGCTGTTTGCCAACAAGACTGCGCTGCAAAATGTCACGCTCGGGCTGACGGTCGGCCGGAGGATGGCGAAAGCGGAGGCCGAGGCCATCGGAAGAAAGGCGCTTGAAAAGGTCGGTATGCTCGATTGGAGCGATTCCTATCCCGCGCAGCTCTCTGGCGGTCAGCAGCAGAGAGTGTCTATTGCGCGTGCGATCGCCTTAAGTCCGAGCGTGATCCTCTTTGACGAGCCTACTTCGGCACTCGATCCGAAGCTGACCGGGGAGGTGCTGGACGTCATGAAGCGCCTCGCGGACGAGGGGACGACGATGATCGTGGTCACACACGAGATGGAGTTCGCCCGCAGGGTAGCGGATCGTGTCGTGTTCATGGAGGGCGGACTGGTCGTGGAGGAGAACACGGCTGAGGAATTCTTCGCAAATCCGAAGGATCCGCGTTCTGTGGATTTTCTGAGGGGAATTCAAAGAGACGGGGAGACATGAGAGATGAAACGTTTGTGGAACAGCCTGAATATTGCGTTTTCGATGTATTCCAGGCTTCCGGCCGCGCAGTGCGGCTGGTCGGAGGAGAATACGAAATATGTCATGTGCTTCTTTCCGTGGATCGGTGTGGTGATCGGGGCGCTCTGCTTTGGATGGGACGCGCTGGCCGGATATCTGGGTCTTCACGCGCCGCTGCGCAATGTTGTGCTGATGCTGATCCCGCTTGCGGTCAGCGGGGGGATCCATCTGGACGGTCTGCTCGATACGGCGGACGCGATGAGCTCCTGGAGGCCGCGCGAGAAACGGCTGGAGATCCTCAAGGATTCCCATGCGGGGGCGTTTGCGGTGATCGCTTGCGCCGCTTATTTTTTTCTGATGTATGCGGCGCTTGACATGGTTGCGGGGGAACCGGTGCGGGTGTACGTCTTTACGTTCGTCGTGTCGCGCTCGCTCAGCGCGGTTTCGGTCGTGATGTTTCCGAAGGCTTCGGCAGAGGGAACCGTGGCAGGATTTTCAAAGAATGCGCAGACGCGCGCGATACAGGCGACAAGTCTGGTTTATCTGGCGATCTGCGCAGTGGTGATGTTTGTCCTGCAGCCTGTCCTTGCGGCGGCGGCGCTTGTGGGGGCGCTGTTGACTTTCCTGTGGTATCATCATATGGCATTGAAGCATTTCGGCGGGATCAACGGAGACCTTGCGGGCTGTTTTCTCTCGCTGTGCGAGCTGGTGATGCCGCTTGCAATCGTGGCGGCGGATGCGGCGACGAGGACGCTTGCGTGATGAATAAGAAATAATTTATGTAATTGATGCTGACATTTTCGCTTTTTGCATATTCCCATTTTTGTATGGAGGAAAATTTGAAATTGGCTGTGTGGAAATATGCGGCGGGCTCATTGCTCGCGGTTGTGATTGGTTTTCTGGCAGACGCGGTTTTCGGTGATCCGCAGACGGTGCTTCACCCAATCTGCCTGATCGGAAATCTGATTGCGTGGCTGGAAAAACAGATCCGGAAATGCCTGCCGAAGACGAAGACCGGAGAACTCGCGGGCGGCGGAGCTATGGCGGTGCTGGTGATCGTGATCTCTGCCGGGATCCCGGCGTTTTTGCTGTGTGCGGCATATCGGCTGAATTTCTGGTTTGGTGTGGCTCTTGAGGCCATGATGTGTTTCTTCCTGTTTGCGGTGAAGACGCTGCGCAGGGAGAGTGCGAATGTGGCGCGGGCTCTGCGCGAGGAGGGGCTTGAGGCAGGGCAGAGGGCGGTGGCGCGCATCGTCGGGCGCGATACGCAGGTGCTGGACGAGCCCGGCGTGATCCGGGCGGCGGTCGAGACGGTCGCGGAAAATTTTTCGGACGGCGTGTTTGCGCCGATGCTGTATATGATGATCGGCGGCGGCGTGCTCGGCTTCGCGTACAAGAGCGTCAATACGATGGATTCGATGGTCGGCTACAGGAATGACCGTTATCTGTATTTTGGCAGGATCGCCGCGCGGCTGGACGACATTGTGAATTATATTCCGGCGCGGCTTGCGGCGCTGTTTCTGATCCTGGGGGCGCATCTGACCGGGCAGGACGGCAGAATGGCGTGGAAGATCTGGCGGAGGGATCGCAGGAACCACGCGAGTCCGAATTCCGCGCAGACCGAGGCGGCAGCGGCCGGGGCGCTGCATGTGCGGCTCGCGGGCGACGCGTGGTATTTCGGGGAGCTTCACAAGAAGCCGTTCATCGGGGACGACCTGCGACCGATCGGGCTTGACGACATCGCGCGGGTAAACCGGATGATGACGGCGGCTTCGGTGCTGTCGCTCGCGGCGCTCGGGATCGTGAAGGCGGCAGTGCTCGCGGTATTCATATAATTGCAACATGATATAAACTCATAAAAGGTAATTGACAATCATTCTCTTTTGTGTGAGTATGTTTCGTACACGGACAGAGCCGAAAACGGACAGTGGGCGCATGAATGATCCGCATTCGGAAAACACGGAAAATAGCGAAAAGAGAACGGAGGAAGTATTTATGCAGAGGGCAAAAAGTGCGGGACATCAGATCACTGAGGGCGTGATCTGGAAGCAGCTTCTTGCTTTTTTCTTTCCCATTTTGCTTGGGACTTTTTTTCAGCAGCTTTACAATA
>CANQIW010000267.1 GCA_947624055.1 uncultured Lachnospiraceae bacterium | reverse complement strand
ACCTTCTACGCGAACCTGTTTCTGATCAGCAACGACATCGTGATCAGTAAGCGCATCGCCACGATCGAAGCGTCGATCTCCAATGTGGAGAAGATCCTGGATCCCAATATCCTGGAGCTCTTTGTGGACGCGGGCATCGTGCTGATCATGATCCCGATCGTGATCATCTACATCGCGCTGCAGAAGCAGTTCATAGAGGGCGTCGAGCGAAGCGGTATCGTCGGGTAGGAGGCAAAAAAAGAAAAGGAGGATAAAAAGTTGAAAGCAAGAAAAATCATCACGTTATCTCTGATGTCTGCAGTGCTCGGCACGGTGGCGTTCGGAGGAATGAATGCGATGGCGGATGAGGGCGGTGCGGCCGCGGTCAGCATCGACTTCGAGGACGGCCTGTTCGGCTTCGCGGGAGTGGACAAATCCGTGAATTCCGCGGGCGACGTCGGCTCTCTGGAAGTGGCGGACTACAACGGATCCAAGGCTCTGAAAGTGACGTCGAACGGCAAGGCGATGTTTGTCGGTTTTCAGGCGGATGCGCTCCTGGGCGACAACATCGGGAATGTGGCTTCGATCGATATGATGATCGGAAGCGAGAACCCGGACGGCGAGTTTGGCGCGGTGTCCGGCAACATCTACGCCTTCGTGGGCGAGGATCTGGCGAAGATCAACAATCCGTGGTCGGTTTATCTGGAAACCGCGAACCCGAAGACTGTGAGCTACGCTCTGCCGGAAGGCAGCTCCATGGTTCCGGGCAGCTACATCGTCGTCTCTCTGGAGACGGATACCAAGAAGGATAAGGGCGCGACCCCGGCGAATATGTACATCGACGACATCGCGTTCAAGGATGCGGACGGCAATGTGCTCCCGGTGGACACATCCGCGGAGTATGTGTCGGCGGCTACGGGCGCGGACCGTTCCAACCTGTACGCGCTGACGAACGCGGTAGAGTTCGCGGACTTCGCGTGCTCCGGCGACGGCTGGGCGCAGAACGGCTTTGACATGCCGCAGGAGATCCTCGACGCTCTCGTTCCGGGCAGCGTTGTGGAGATCAGTTACACGAGCGAGACTGGCGATATGTGGCTGGTAATGCCGGATGCGGCGGCAGGCTGGATGAGAGTCGGCGTCGGCAACGCGGACGGCAGCGGCAGCGACAGCGCTTTCGTCAACAATTCCAAGAATATCGCGCAGATCACCTATGAGCAGATCGCGGCGGTGTGCGGCGACGACGTGAGCACCTGGGGCGCGAGGATGCAGTGCGAGGCCTCCGGCGCGTGGGAAGTGCAGTCCGTGAAGGTTGGCCAGGCTGCGACGCAGCTCGCTGTGGCGGACGCAGTGGAGTTCGCAGGCTTTGCCTGCACAGGCGACGGCTGGGCGCAGAACGGCTTTGACATGCCGCAGGAGATCCTTGACGCTCTCGTTCCGGGCAGCGTGGTAGAGATTACCTACACAAGCGAAACGGGCGATATGTGGCTGGTAATGCCGGACGCGGCGGCGGGCTGGATGAGAGTCGGCCAGGGCAACGCGGACGGCAGCGGCAGCGACAGCGCGGTCTTTGACGGCAGCAAGGCGTACATTACCTACGAGCAGATCGCGGCGGTATGCGGCGATGATGTGAGCAGCTGGGGCGCGAGAATGCAGTGCGAGTCTTCGGGCGCGTGGGAAGTTTACGGCGTGAAGGTCGGCAAGAAGACCGAGCTGAAGCCGCTCAAGAATATGGTGGAGTTCACCGACTTTGCGTGCACGGGCGACGGCTGGGCGCAGAACGGCGCGACGATGCCGCAGGAGATCCTGGACGCGCTCGTACCGGGCAGCGTGGTGAGCATCTCCTACACGAGCGAGAGCGGCGACCTCTGGGTAGTCATGAACGAGGCGCAGGCAGGCTGGATGAGAGTCGGCGTCGGCAACATGGACGGCAGCGGCGGCGATCCGGCGGCTTACAACGGAAGCACCTGCCAGGTGACCTACGAGCAGATCGCGGCGCTCTGCGGCGACGACGTGAGCACCTGGGGCAGCACGATGCAGTGCGAGTCCTCCACCGCGTGGGAAGTTTACAGCGTAGCGGTAGGCCAGGCGGCGGACGCGGCTCCGGCAGCGGCAGCCGAGGCTCCAGAGGCCGAGACAGAGGCCGAGACGACAGCGGCTGAGGTAACGACAGAGGCGGCTGCTGAGTAACATAAGCATATGCGGCAGAATGCTGAGTCGGGGGCTGCCTGGCTTCAGGCGGTTCCCCGGACAGCGTTTATAGAATAAGAACAGAAAAAAGGAGGAATAAAGAGAATGACGAACACGAAAAAATTATTTGCGCTTGGACTTGGCCTTGTGATGACCGCAGGTCTTGCGATGACCGCGAACGCGGAGGAGCCGAGGACGATCAAGATCGGTACCTGGTACGACCACTACTATGACAGCACGAACACAGACATCTACGACGACCCGAGTGTTTCGGACGAGGAGCTCGCGCAGAAGCATTTTGATTCCGTAAAGAAGGTGGAAGAGAAATACAACGTAAGGCTTGAGTTCGTGAACCTGACCTACGACGGCATTCAGGAGTCCATCAATACCTCCATCCTGGCAGGTACCCCGGACTGCGATATCTATGAGACGGATCTGACCTTCGGTATCCCGGCGGCTCTGAACGGCTTCGTGACGAACCTGGAGGATATTCTTCCGGCTGATTCCGATATTTTCAACGACCAGATGGTGTTCAACCAGGTAGACATTGGCAAGGACGACGGCGTTTACCTGTTCCAGGCAAACAGCGCGGAGCAGCTGCTCGCGAACACCTACATGATGGCGTGGAACAAGCAGATGCTCGACGAGGCCGGCCTGGAAGATCCGAACGCGCTCTATGAGAGAGGCGAGTGGACCTGGGACAAGTGGAGAGAGTACCTGCTGGCGCTCACGCAGGATACCGACGGCGACGGCGTGACCGATGTTTACGGCTACGGCTCCCGCTGGGATTTCCTGGTCTACAACCTGCTGATGAGCAACGGCACCGGCATCGCGATGAGCCCGACGGAGACGCTTTCCAGCCCGGAGGTGACGGAAGTGCTCGACTTCATCTACAATATGTATAATGTTGACCATGTCGCGAATCCGTGGAACGCGGACGACTTCGATTACAACCAGAACTGCTACATGGACGGCAGGGTTGCGAACTGGATCAGCGCGGCCTGGATCTCCGATTCCAACAAGGACGTTGACCTGAGCTTCGACGTGATCTGGAGTCCGTGGCCGATCGGCCCGAGCGG
>CANQIW010000266.1 GCA_947624055.1 uncultured Lachnospiraceae bacterium | reverse complement strand
CCCGCGACGTACGCAAACAGCTCCTCCGCGCTGCCGATCTTTGCAGCCGCCTCCCTGGCCCGTGCAAAAATATCCCGCCCCTCCGGCATCCAGACCAGCACGCGCAGGTGGCATTTCAGCCGGCTCTCATACAGACAATGATCCTTCAGGCTGCCCTCAAAGGAGGAATTGTGCGGATAGGTAAAGTAATCGGCCAGATAATGCATGACCACTCCGACCCTGCGCCAGAGCACACGCTCACTCTCCTCTCCCTGCGAGGTATCATCCAGAATCTGTCGTATCAGCGCCTGCAGCGTCCCGAAAGTTCCATCGTATTCGTGCGGCTCTGCAAACATCTTCGGATTCAGATCCGGGAGGATCGAGCCAAAGCAGAACAGCTTTCTGTGTCGCCTGAGCTCCTCGAAGCCCAGCCCTCTCACCAGATACCTGGCAAGTGAAATATGTGATTTCTTGCGCATGATCATCCTCCTGTCTCCCGCGCGCCGTCTTCCATGTATGGTATGCCTTTTTCCAGGTACCGTCTTCTTCGTGTACCTGTCTCCCGTACCTACCTCCCAGATGACGCTTTTGGGGGTACCCGTATCTTCATCTTACCTTAAATTATTTTACAGCGCAAGCCTTCCGGATGATCTTTTATGACAAATCATATGGAAAGGCAGGCTGTTCCTTCCACAATGGACAGAAACAGCCTGCCAGTCAAATACAAAAACCTGTCAAAATATCAAATTTACTTCACGCCTGCCCGCGCGTCGCGATCTCGGCGATATTCACCAGCGTCAGCCCGTGGATGTTGTTATTCTCCAGACTTGTGATCAGCGCCTCTGCCGTGTCGAGCGAGGTCAGCACGTTGACGCCGGTCTCGATCGCGTTGCGGCGGATCAGGAAGCCGTCCTTCGAATGCCCGACGCCCTGCGACGGCGTGTCGATGACAAGGTCGATCTCGTGACCGAGGATCAGATCCATGATGTTCGGCGACTCCTGCTCGATCTTGCGCGTCATACGCACCTGCACGTCCGCCTCCATCAGCGCGCGCGCCGTTCCCTTCGTCGCGAAGATATTGTATCCGAGCGCCTCGAAACGCTTCGCGAGATCCGCTGCCTCGAGCTTGTCGGCGTCGCGGACCGTCATGATCATGTTCTTGTGCTTCGGCAGGTTGATACCCGCGCCGAGGAACGCCTTGTACAGCGCTTCGTCGAAGGTCGCTGCGATGCCGAGGCACTCGCCGGTGGACTTCATCTCCGGCCCGAGGCTGATGTCCGCGCCGCGGATCTTCTCAAACGAGAAGACCGGCATCTTGATCGCGAAATAGTCCGCCTCCGGCTGCAGTCCCGGCTCGTAGCCCAGGTCGCGGATCTTCGCTCCCAGGATCACCTTCGTCGCGAGCGGCACGATCGGGATGCCCGTCACCTTACTGATATAGGGCACCGTGCGGCTCGAGCGCGGGTTCACCTCGATGACGAACACTTCGCCGTTGCTCACGATGAACTGGATGTTGATCAGACCGACGACGTGCAGGGAGCGCGCCAGCTTCCGCGTGTAGTCCTCGATCACGCGCTTGATCTTCGGAGAAATGCTCTGCGCCGGGTACACGGAAATGCTGTCGCCCGAGTGAATGCCCGCGCGCTCGATATGCTCCATGATGCCGGGAATCAGCACGTCCTCCCCATCGCACACCGCGTCAACCTCAATCTCCTTGCCGACCAGATATTTGTCCACGAGGATCGGATGCTCCTGCGCGATGCGGTTGATGATGCCGATGTAGCTGTCGACGTCCTCGTCGTTGATCGCGATCTGCATGCCCTGTCCGCCGAGCACGTAGGACGGGCGCACGAGCACCGGATAGCCGAGGCGGTTCGCGACTGCCTTGGCCTCCTCTGCCGTGTACACGGTATCGCCCGCCGGGCGCGGGATGCTGCACTTCTCAAGGATACGGTCAAACAGCTCCCTGTCCTCGGCTGCGTCGACATTCTCCGCGGAGGTGCCGAGGATCGGGACGCCCATCTTCATCAGCGCCTCGGTCAGCTTGATTGCGGTCTGTCCGCCGAACTGCACAACCGCGCCGTCCGGCTTCTCCAGCCGCACGACGTTCTCCACGTCCTCCGGCGTCAGAGGTTCGAAGTAGAGCTTGTCCGCGATGTCGAAGTCCGTACTTACCGTCTCCGGGTTGTTATTGATAATGATGGTCTCGTAGCCTTCCTTCGCGAACGCCCAGGTACAGTGTACCGAACAGAAGTCGAACTCGATGCCCTGCCCGATGCGGATCGGGCCGGAGCCCAGCACGAGTACCTTTTTTCTGACAGCCACCGCGCTCTGATCGCCGCAAGCTGTTTCATTCTTCTTATCCGGCGAATCCACCGTAGCAGCAGAATTTTCTGAGTTGCCAAACGTATACTCATCTCCTGCACCGGCCTCATCCTCGCTTCCGAACACCGAGTAGTAATACGGCGTCTCGGCCGCAAACTCCGCCGCGCAGGTGTCTACCATCTTGTAGGCCGCCGTGATGCCGTTCTCACAGCGCAGCTGTTTGATCTCAGCCTCCGTGCGCCCGGTCAGCCGCGCGATCACGTTGTCCGGGAACTCGATGCGCTTCGCTTCCTTCAAAAGCTCCGCGGTCAGCTCCTGCGTCTTCAGCGCCTGCTCCATCTCGACCAGGATCGCCAGCTTGTCGATGAACCAGTTGTCGATCATCGTGATCTCGTGAATCTTATCATACGGAACGCCCCTGCGCAGCGCCTCGGCGATCACCCAGATCCGGCGGTCGTCCACGCGCGCGAGCTGCTGCATCAGCTCCTCCTCGTTAAGCTCTGAAAAATCATAGGACAGCAGGCAGTCGACGTGCTGTTCCAGAGAACGGATCGCCTTCATCAAAGCGCCCTCAAAATTGTCACAGATGCTCATGACCTCGCCGGTCGCCTTCATCTGCGTCGTCAGCTTCCGGCTCGCGCTGATGAATTTGTCAAACGGCAGGCGCGGCATCTTCACGACGCAGTAGTCCAGCATCGGCTCGAAACTCGCGTAGGTCTTGCCCGTGATCGCATTTCTGATCTCGTCGAGCGTGTAGCCGAGCGCGATCTTCGCCGCCACCTTCGCGATCGGGTAGCCGGTCGCCTTGGACGCCAGCGCCGAGGAACGGCTGACACGCGGATTCACCTCGATGACGCAGTATTCAAAGCTCGTCGGATGCAGCGCGAACTGCACGTTGCAGCCGCCCGTGATATTCAGCTCCGTGATGATGTTCAGCGCGGAGGTACGCAGCAT
>CANQIW010000265.1 GCA_947624055.1 uncultured Lachnospiraceae bacterium | reverse complement strand
AATTTATATGAAGAACCTGTGAAAAAATCAGTGAAAGGAAGCAATAAGAGGAACCAGTAAGAGTAAGAAGAACCGATAGACGGAACTGATGAACAGAACTCACGGGAGGAATGAATTGTATGAAGTATGAATGGCTGGACGAGTATCTGATGAAAAAGCCGGGCGTGACGAGAGACCTGCAAAAGGACTGGAACTGGATGCGCTATCAGATCGGCGGAAAAATGTTTGTCGCGGTATGTAGGAACTGGGAGGATAATCAGCCCTATTATATTACGTTGAAGCTGGATCCTCTGGAGGGTGATTTTCTGCGAAAGCAATATGAAGATATCATTCCCGGTTACTATATGAACAAAATACACTGGAATTCGGTGAAAGCGGACGGCGAGGTGCCGGACGATCTCCTGAAAGACCTGCTGGACAAGGCTTACCAGATCGTACTTGGAAGCCTGAGCAAGAAAAAGCAGAAAGAAATTCTGGAGGCAGCAAAGAAGGACGACCTGATCAGCTGCTGCGGTTCGGATTGCGCTTCGTGTAACTGTTACGGAGAAATGTGCAGAGGATGCAACGCCGTATGCGGAAAGGTGTTCCATGCACCGGAGGGAAAGGAATGTCCCATTTATGCCTGCTGCAGGACTCAAAACGGTTTTCACTCATGCGGTGAGTGCGGGAAGCTTCCCTGTGATCTGATCCTGGGGACGAGGGATCCGAGCTTTTCTGACGAAGAATTCAGGAAAAACGTGGCTGAGCGGGTAAAACGGCTGAAGGGGTGATCGAGATGGCATTTGACTATAAGAAAGAATACAAGGAATTTTATCTGCCGAAGGCTGTGCCCGGGATCATTACGGTTCCGGAGATGAATTATATTGCGGTTCGGGGACAGGGGGATCCTTTGAGACAGGATGGGGGAAACTTATATGTTCTATTATGATAAAAATTGTTTTATTTTTCTTATAAAGTAGGGTATAATATTTTATAGAAAATCGGTTTAGTTTATGGCAAACAAGGCGGTAAAAAATGAGTAATGTCACTGATATTATAGACAGATGCATTTCCTTTGAAGATGAACAGGAATGGTTCGATTTGAAAGACAGTTGGTATGAGCTTGATGAGATCGGGCAGTATATTTCTGCGCTTTCTAATGCTGCAGCAATGTGTGGAGAACCATATGGCTATCTTATATGGGGCTTCAGCAATGAAACCCACCAATATACAAATACCACATTGAGATATAAGCGGGATGTGAACGGCGAGCCGATTGAGCATTATTTGGCACGGAATGTGTCTCCGTCTGTATACTTCTCATTTGATGAAGAAGTAATCGACGGCAAAAGAGTTGTTGTTTTGAGCATACCTGCCGCCCGCATTGTGCCTACGGAATTTAAAGGAATCCGCTATATCCGTGTTGGCTCAAGCAAAGAAAATATTAAAAAATATCCTGAAAGAGAAGCCGCACTATTCAGAATTCTCAACTTCGGGCAGCCTTCTGTTTTAAACATTGAAGCGAGATTTGACGACCTTTCATTTGATCAGCTTTTTCTTTATTTTGACATGAAAGGGATAAAGCTTAACAAAAAGACTTTTAAGAAAAATCTTGAGCTTTTAACTGCTGACGGAAAGTATAATTTACTTGCACAGCTTTTGTCTGATAATCCGCGGATACCTATTCGCTTTGCACTTTTTGCAGGGATTGATAAAACATCAACTATGTACGCAGTAAGAGAATTTGGCGATATGTGCTTACTGTTGGCACTTGATAAGGTTATAGATTACGGAGATACTTTGAATGTTCCTCAAGCCGATGAGCGTGACCGTAAGGTGGAACGCAAAGAAGTAATGCTTTTTCATTCTCAGGCATTCAGGGAAGCTGTTATAAATGCTTTTCAGCATAATCTATGGGTAAGCGGTACCGCTCCGATGTTTACGGCATATAAAGATCGGATAGAGATAACATCTATCGGAACTTTGCCGCCACACCAGACAAAAGAGGGATTTTATGCTGGAATTTCTATCCCTGTTAATGCTAAACTCACCGAGATTTTTGTACAGCTTCATATCAGCGAAAAATCGGGACGCGGTGTGCCAAGAATTGTGGGTGAATATGGCGAAAAAGCTTTCAAGTTTTCCAATAATGCTATAACAGTAACGATTCCGTACAACCGTATTGACTTGGGGGGTACCCCCCAAGATACCCCCCAAGATACCCCCCAAGATGCCCCACAAGCAGTCCTTGGGATTAAGAGAGGAGTGATAGAAAATAAGATCGTTGAGTATTGTACAGAGGCAAGAAGTATACAGGAAATACTTGAATATCTCGGTTTGAAAGATCGAAAAAATTTCATGAAGCATATCAACCGATTATTAGAACAAGGGCGTATTGCAAGGACGCGCCCGGATAAGCCTACAAGCAGGAATCAGAAGTATATTATGATTAAATAGGATCGTTTTGTATGCCTTTAGATTTGTTCTAATAAATTATCAGTTTTTGGCAGATCACGTTATTGATAGGTTTGCCAAAAGTAATAAATAAATCGGCGTTTTAGGAGACCGGCTATGGATCATTTTGCGGATGAAAGAGATTATAAACTGTTAGAGAATGACAAATATACTTTTTTCGTTCTTGGCCGCATTATGGGCGGGGAATGCAATCTGCTTCTGACAGATCATGAAAAACTGATCATTTGCTTTTCGGGCAATCCATATCCTGTGTGGATATGGACGCCGGATGGAGCGCCGGAAGAAGAAAAGGAAAATCTTGTTTATCAGGTATCCATAATGGCGAAGAACGCAGGATATATGCCTATGCTGTATACAGATGCTGATTATGCTGCGTCAAATGCCTGTTATGAGAAGATTGGCTATGTTCTAAGAGGAAAATTGTGTACAATGGGCTAAACGAGAAAAAAGAGGGTGTCGCAAAATCATCAAAATTAGATGATTGAGCGGCACCTTTCAAATATGACTCTCAAATATGACTACCGGTCTTTACTTGACATTGAGCCAACATACCATCGCGGCCTGATGGTAGCCACAGTGGCTGCAGCCGGTGCAGGTTTTAAAAAAAGAGTCGCTCTGGCCGCAGCCATAGAACGGCGACACGATAAGGACACCGTCCTCTGTACGACATCCGCCTCCCGCGACAGCCTCCAGATCCTCGTCTGAGAGTTCTCCGGCTTTCTGGAGCTCATTATAAACCTTCTCTGCCTCTTCGGCCGCGATCTCTTTGCCTGTCTCTTTCGAGATCTCAATGATCTCCTCCGCAGACT
>CANQIW010000264.1 GCA_947624055.1 uncultured Lachnospiraceae bacterium | reverse complement strand
TCATCTCGATCGTCGTCTTCAGCCCGTTCTTGTGCGCGCACTCCTGCTGCGTCTTAAAAATATCGAGACTCTCCGTCAGCAGCGCCTTGCGCCCGATGTCCTCCGCCTGCCCGTGCCCGGTCACCTTCTCCGCGTACTCCGGCACCATCTCGGGACGATGGACAATGTTCAGGATAAACTCTCCCATAGTCGTCTTTTCCTTTCTCAGATTCTCAGTATTTTCTCTCAAACCTGCAACGGAAAAATCCTCTCGACTTCTCCTGTCGCAAGATTTTGCCCGGCATTCTGGCACATTCCACGCTGAAAAGATTCATTTTCTCAGAGAAACGCCCCAATCTGCCGGGCAAACCATATTCTCGTTATCACATAACGCAGCCGATCTGTCAAGCATGTTTCCGACACTCCTGCAGATCTTTCCCATCCGCCGGCTGCGTATTAAGACCGATCAGCCTTTCACAGCGCCTCCGGTCACGCCCTCCACGTAGAACTTCTGCATGATGAAGAACAGCACGGAGATCGGGATCGATACGAGCACGCCGCCGCAGCAGAAGATCGTAAAGTAGCTGTTGATCAGGCTCTTGTCGAGCATCTTGTACAGACCGATCGCGACCGTGTAATTCTCGGAGATACCTGCGTTCAGGATCATCTTCGCGAACACGAAATCCATCCACGGCCCCAGGAAGCTGCTGATGACCGTGTACACGATGATCGGACGGCTCATCGGAATGATGATCGTCGAAAAGATCCTCGCCTCACTGCAGCCGTCCAGACGCGCCGCCTCACACAGGGCGCGCGGGATCGTATCGAAGAAGCCCTTCGCGATCAGGTAGCCGAGACCCGCGGATCCGGAGTAAACCATGATCAGACCCGCGTAGCTGTTCGTCAGATTGAAGGTCTTCAGCACGAAGTACACCGCGATCATGGAAAGCATGCCCGGGAACAGGTTCAGGATCACGCCCATGTTCATCAGGGGCTTGCGCATCGGGAAGCGCATCACGGAGGTCGCGTACGCCACCATCAGCACGAACGAAGTAGAGATCACAGTCGTGAAGCACGCGATGATAAATGTGTTCATGAACCAGCGCGGGAACTGCTGCACGGTATCCGGCTGGAACAGCTTCTGATAATGGATCAGGCTCCACTCCTTCGGGAAGAATGTACTGGTATTCATGCCCGAGTACGAGCTGAACGACGTGCAGACCAGCCAGATGATCGGGATCAGCCAGATGAACGCCAGCACCGCGATCAGCGCGTTGTGCAGAATAATGCTCGAGGTACGATTACTTTTCATCTTTCTCATTATTGGTAATCCTCCTCTCTTCCGTTTCCTATCATGCGGTTAAACGCGAACAGCGTGAACACCGCGCAGATAATGAATACGATGATGCCGATTGCCGAAGCCATCTTGTAATTGTAATAATCCTGCGTCAATCGGAACAGCCAGGTCACCAGAAGGTCGACCTCCTTCGCCTGCGAATTCGCCATCGCCTGGTTCGTCGTCGTGTAGACGCCCTCAGTCAACAGATAGATGACGTTGAAGTTGTTGATGTTCTTGACAAAATCGGTGACAAGCGCCGGTCCTGTCACGAACAGCATATACGGCATCGTGATGCTCTTGAAGATCTGGAACGGCTTCGCGCCGTCCACGCGCGCGCTCTCCACCTGATCAGAAGGCAGGTTCATCAGCACGCCAGTCGCGATCAGCATCTGGTACGGAACGCCGATCCAGATATTGATCAGGATGATCATCACATGCGCCCAGCCCGGAGCCGACAAAAACGGAATGTAGCTCGTCGAGACGAGCCCGACGTCACGCAGGAAACCGGTCAGCCCGATGTTCGCGCAGATCGTGTTGACGATACCGCCGTTCGAGAAGAAGTTACGCACCAGCAGCAGCGACACGAACTGCGGCACCGCAATCGTGATGATGAACAGCGTACGCCACAGCTTCGGCACCCTCGTCTTCGCACTGTTCAAAAGCACGGACAGAAGAATACCGCCGATGTAGGTCGTGAACGTCGCGAAGAACGCCCACACGAGCGTCCAGCCCAGGATACGTACAAACGCGTAGCTGAACGTCGTCGTCAGTCCGCCGCCAAACAGGCTTAAAAAGTTCGAGAAGCCTGCCCAGGTAAACAGTGAACTCGGCGGCATGTGCTGCTGGTCATAGTTCGTAAACGCAACAAAGATCAGCAGCAAAATCGGAATAAACGTAAACACCGTGATGCCAATCACCGGAAGCGTCAGCAGCGTGATGTGGAATTTCTCCTCGATGTAGGAATGCAGATCCTCACGGAACGTGTTG
This sequence comes from uncultured Lachnospiraceae bacterium, assembly GCA_947624055.1. Taxonomy (GTDB): domain Bacteria; phylum Bacillota; class Clostridia; order Lachnospirales; family Lachnospiraceae; genus Choladousia. The sequence goes on along the minus strand of CANQIW010000264.1, from coordinate 965 downwards.
ATATGTTCTCCGGCCTCGGCCTTCTTCTGGAGACGGTATACATTCACAATGTTCCGCATCCAGATGACGATCGCCGCCGCCCATACCACAAAGCTGAACAGAGAAAACAGCAGGATTGAGAACGAATTGTCATAATCGTTGAATTCGCTCTTCATTGTCTTCATGTTGAAGACGCGCTCCATCACCACGGTACCCAGACTGCCGAATTTCGGCACATACTGCATCGCAAACGTAAAGGTAAACGCGATGACCGCGGCCTCGAGCGCTGTCATGATCAGCGCCTTTATGTACTGCTTGCGGCGCGCATAACCCGCACCCATCCACAGAGCGGACAGCTTGACAAAGATGTCGCCTTTGGCAAACGCGGTCCCGAATTCCTTAAAGAACCCGCCGATCGCCCCAAAGAAGCCGCCGACTGCGGACATAGCCCCACCTTTCTTTTGACTTGCCATAAAGTCCTCCCGTTATCGTCAAACAGGGCCGCCGCCTGATAAGCGGCAGCCCTGCCTTATTCTTTTACGAACTAATTATTCTGTTTTGCGAGCGCTTACTCTACCGGAGCCGTAACGCCCTCTACCAGAGTATCCAGAGCTTCCTGGATCGCCGCGTCGTCGTCGATGGACAGATTGCCCTGCGCGATCATCTCGCCGAAGGTCGCCGACGGATCCCAGAACTTGCCGCCTACGTTCTGCGTGACACCGAACTCAGCCTGCTTGCCGAGCGCGGCCATCGCCAGGTTCGCGGAGACAGCGTCAGACGCCAGAACATTGCTGTTGCTCGGGCCGCTCTCGCGCTGCTCGAAGAACTTCTGCTGGGAAGCCTCATTCGTGATGAACTCAGCCAGAAGCACAGCCCATCCGGAGTTCTCGGAGAAACCGTTCACGCCGACAAACTTGTAGCCAGCCACGGAACCCTGCTGCACCTGATCCTCGCCTACCGTGAAGGTCGGGAGCTTGGTCGCCGCA
>CANQIW010000263.1 GCA_947624055.1 uncultured Lachnospiraceae bacterium | reverse complement strand
GAGAGGGCGCGCATGTTCGCCTCCTGGATCACCGGACCCTCCGCCGTCGGATCCGAGAACGGGATGCCGAGCTCGATCAGATCCGCGCCAGCCTCCTCCATCGCGTAGACCAGCTTTTCCGTGACTTCCAGCGACGGGTCGCCGCAGGTCACAAACGGGATGAACGCCTTGCCGTTTTCAAATGCCTTCTGTATCTTACTCATGGATATCCTCCCCTCTGTAACGCGCGATCGCCGCACAGTCCTTGTCGCCGCGCCCGGAAATGTTGATGACGATGATCTGGTCTTTGCGCATCTGCGGCGCGAGCTTCATCGCGTAGGACACCGCGTGCGCGCTCTCGATCGCCGGGATGATGCCCTCGATCTTCGCCAGATACTCAAACGCCTCAACCGCCTCGTCGTCCGTCACCGGCACATACTCCGCGCGCCCCTTGTCGTACAGGTACGCATGCTCCGGCCCGATGCCCGGATAATCCAGTCCGGCCGAGATCGAGTACACCGGCGCGATCTGCCCGTACTCGTCCTGACAGAAGTAGGATTTCATGCCGTGGAAGATTCCGAGCCTCCCGGTCGCGATCGTCGCGGCCGTCTCCGCCGTGTTCACGCCTCGTCCCGCCGCCTCGCAGCCGATCAGCCGCACGCTCTCGTCTCCGATGAAGTGATAAAACGCCCCGATCGCGTTCGAGCCGCCGCCGACACAGGCCAGCACAGCGTCCGGCAACTTTCCTTCTTTTTCCATGAGCTGTTCCTTGATTTCTTTTGAAATCACGCTCTGGAAATCTCGCACGATCGTCGGGAACGGATGCGGCCCCATCACAGAACCGAGCACATAGTGCGTGTCGTCAATCCGCTTCGTCCACTCGCGCATCGTCTCGGAGACCGCGTCCTTGAGCGTCCCGGTGCCGCTCTCCACCGCATGTACCTGCGCGCCAAGAAGCCGCATCCGATAGACGTTTAACGCCTGGCGGATCGTATCCTCCTTGCCCATGAACACCTCGCACTCCATATCCATCAGCGCCGCGGCCGTCGCCGTCGCCACTCCGTGCTGCCCTGCGCCGGTCTCCGCGATCACGCGCGTCTTTCCCATCTTCTTTGCGAGGAGCACCTGCCCCAGCACGTTGTTGATCTTGTGCGCGCCGGTGTGGTTCAGATCCTCCCTCTTCAGGTAGATCCTCGCACCGCCCAAGTCCTCGGTCATCCGCTTCGCGAAATAGAGCCGCGACGGACGACCCGCGTAATCATTGAACAGCTCCGTCAGCTCACGGTTGAACTCCGGGTCGTCCTTGTAATGATTGTACGCCTCCTCCAGCTCGATCACGGCGTTCATCAGCGTCTCCGGGATGTACTGCCCGCCGTGCGTTCCAAATCTTCCGCTCATTCTCCTGTCCTCCTGTGGATTTGTTCCTGTTTCTGTCTTTTTAACTCTTGTTCCTCGTTCCACCGCCGCACGGCCTGCATCGCCGCGAGGATCTTCTTCGGATCCTTTTTGCCGTCCGTCTCAAGCCCGCTGCTCATGTCGACCGCCCAGGGCCGCACCTGCCGCAGCGCCTCCTCGATGTTCTCCGGCCCGATGCCTCCCGCGAGGAAAAACGGCCGCCGAATGCTATCCGTCATCGTCCAGTCGAAACTCTCTCCGGTACCGCCCTCACCGTGGTCGAGCAGCACATAGTCGGCACAGCTTCCTTCCGCCTCGCCGAACGTCCTTTCATTGAATGCCCGGATCACGGTGAAATCGCCCCGTGACTTCAGCTCGCGGATATAGTTCTCGTCCTCGTGTCCGTGAATCTGCGCCATCCGGATCACGCCCTCCTCAAGAAAAGAAGCCACGCTCTCCAGCGGCTCGTCGCGGAACACGCCCACCGGGACGATTTCCGGATCGAGCAGCTTCAACAGCTCACGGAGCTGCCCCGGCGACACGTTGCGGATGCTCTTCGGCACGTTGATCACAAAGCCGCAGAAATCCGGCCGCGCCTCGTTGACGCATAAGACGTCCTCCGGCCTGCTCATGCCGCAGAGCTTAATCTTTACTTTTTGTCTGCCATCCATTCCATACAAACCTTCCATTTCCTCACGGTACTGCCAAACTGCCCAGAGTACTTTCGGAAATATTTTTCACCAAAGCTTCGAAAAGTCAGGTCAATCTACGCATTGCGCCATTCGCAAAAGATATGACGCTCTACACATTTCGCCACTCCCGCAGCAGCCGCTCCTTCTCCCCGGAGCGCATCAGCGTCTCTCCGATCAGCACCGCGTCCGTACCGTTCTCACGCAGATTCCGGATATCCTCCGCCGTGCGGATGCCGCTCTCCGAGACAAATAAGATCTCCGGCGGCACCAGGCGCCGCAGCCGCAGGCTGTTATCGATGTCCACCTTAAAGGTCCGCAGGTCACGATTGTTGACCCCGACGATCTTCGCGTCAGCCCTCAGCGCCCGCTCGACCTCCTCCGCGTCGTGCGCCTCCACGAGCGCCGACAGACCAAGCTGCGCGATCTCCCGCAGATACCGATCCTGCCCCTGGAAATAGAACGGCTCCGTCAGGCATGAAATCGCCGACGCGCCTGCCCTTTCGTAGTCCTTCGCGATCTCCAGATACGGAAAATCAGGCGCAATCAGACCTTTTGAAGGAGACGCTTTCTTCACCTCGCAGATGAAGGAAACGCCCTCCTGCGCCAGAGCGCGCTCGAACGAAAATTCTCCCTGCGAAAACGGACTGACATGGCCTCCCAGCCGCGCCACGTCTTCCGGCATGCCTCGGTCGGAGCCGTTGCCGCGACAGTTTCCTGTCTGCCCTGCTGAATTTGTCTGCGACGCTGCAATCTGCTCCGCTTCCCTGCGCAGTTCTTCAAGCGGCAGCTGCGCCTTCTCCCGGGCGATCCGCTCCTTTGTTTTCTCAGCGATCTCCTGCAAGATATTCATTTTCCTATTCTCCCATCGAACATTTTCAGTTTTCAGCAAATCTGTTCTGAATCGGATTCTTCCTTGCCGAATCTGTCATTTCAATTCGCAGTTTTTCTTGTCTGCAATTTTTATACCGCAATATTCTGCCGGATTATCCCTGTGCTGTCTATTCTTTCCCCATAAGATTATCTAAAATCTTCTATCAGGCATTCTTTCCTATCAATTATCCGGCAATTTTACTCCCGGTTGCTCTCCTTCGCAAACTCTTCGAGCACCCTGAGCGCCTCGCCATTGTCGATCTGGCGCTCCGCCAGGCGCACGCCCTCCTCCATCGTGGAAGCCTTGCCCGCGATGTACAGCGCCGCGCCCGCGTTCAGGCAGACTGCCTGGCGCTTCGGCCCCTTGTCGGCTC
>CANQIW010000262.1 GCA_947624055.1 uncultured Lachnospiraceae bacterium | reverse complement strand
GCCCAGACAGGTGGCGAATCAGGGCTGGAATCCCCACATGCGGCTGGACTATTACCGTTTTATTTCGCACAGCGCGCGCAGCTTCTGCAGGATGCAGTCGGAGATTCTGGAGAAATATAAGAAGCCGGGCGACTTTATCACGACGAACGGGATTTTCGGGAATCTGGACAACCATCAGATGATGGAGGAAAGCCTGAACACCTACACCTATGATTCCTACCTGAGTTTTGCGTTCGGGCTGGACCGGAATCCGCGGGAGTCGGACGACCTGAATGACCGGAAATGGACGCGGAATCTGCTCGAGACGCGCTCGGTCTGTCCGCATTTCGGGATCATGGAGCAGCAGTCCGGAGCGAACGGCTGGACGACTCGCATGGAAGGCCCGGCGCCGCGGCCGGGGCAGCTGACGCTCTGGGCGATGCAGAGCGTCGCGCAGGGGGCGGATCTCATCTCGTTCTTCCGCTGGCGGACATGCACGTTCGGCACGGAGATGTACTGGCACGGGATCCTGGACTACGACAATCGGGATAACCGCAAGCTGGCTGAGGTGAAGGATTTCTACCGGAAGTTCAGGACGCTCGATCCGCTGTGCGGCGCAGAGAACTTTGCGGCGTTCGGTCTTCTGAAGGATTATGACAATGTGTGGGATGCGCAGGCGGACGTCTGGCACGAGCGCATCGCGTGGAAGAGTGAGAGCGGGATCTTCTGCGCCTCGGAGCTCTGCCATACTCCGTATGATATCCTGTATATGAGAGACGATCTGAGCGTGGAGACGCTGCGGAAATATCCGCTGCTGTTTTATCCGCATCCGATGCTCATGAATGAGCCGCGCAGGGAGCTGCTGAAGCAATACGTTGCGGAGGGCGGGACGCTGATCCTTGGCTGCCGCGCCGGGACGAAGGATATGCAGGGCAGATTCGTTATGCTGCCGCAGCCGGGACTTCTGCAGGAGCTGACCGGGACGGACGTCCGCGACTTTACTTTTACCAGCCCGAATGAGGATGCGGTGAAGATGGACTGGGACGGACGGGAGCTGGAGGTGCCGGTGTTCAACGATATCCTGGAGCCGCTTGCGGGGACGAGGGTGCTGGCGCGCTACCGGAACAGCTACTATGCGGGGAAAGCTTCAATGACGGAGCGAAAGCTGGGGCTGGGACGCACGATCCATTACGGAGGTACGTTTGGCAGGGAACTTGTCGAAGCCCTGTTTCGATATACCGGACTCTGTGAGCCGTTCGCGGCGGAGATCGAAGCGCCGCCGGAGGTGCAGCTTGTACGGCGGGAGAAGTGCGGAAAACATTACTATTTTGCGCTCAACTTCATGGATACCGGGCGCACGGTCACGCTGAAACGCCCGATGAGGTTGATGTACACGGGCGAGACCTGCGTCGGCATACAGACGCTGCCGCCGTTCGGGACGGCGGTGTACGAGACCGAGTAAGAGAAAAGGGCTGACGGGAAGACAAAAGTGTTCCTGACAGCCCTTGAATTATTATGGGAGAGATCAGCCGATACTCTCGCAGAGGATACGGATCGCCCCGTCGATCTGCTCCTCGGGAAGCGCGGAGTAGTTGACGATGAAGCGGTGCTCGACCCCGGGAGCGAGCCGTGCATAGAAGCCGGAGAGCGCGGCGATCCGCAGCCCTTTTTGCAGGGCGCGTTTGCAGACTTCTTCGTCGGACAGAGTAGTCTGAAGCTCAAGAATAAAGTGCAGGCCGGCGTTTTCCTCGCGGATGACCGCGCGCGGCGCAAGCTCACTCTGGCGGATCCTGTCGATCAGCAGATCGCGCTTCTTATGATAATAGCTGCGCATGCGGTTGAGATGCTTCTCGAAGGACCCGTTCTCGATAAAGTGCGCGAGCGTGTACTGTTCAAAGTTTGACACGGTGCAGGAGTAGAAGGACAGCTCCCGGTAAAAGCGGTCGGCGAGGTGACGCGGCAGGATCATGTAGCTGATCCGGACCGTGGAGGCCAGCGTCTTGGTAAACGTATTGATGTAGACGACCTTCTCGGACAGATCGATGCTCTGCAGAGCGGGAATCGGATTTCCGGACATGCGGAATTCGCTGTCGTAATCGTCTTCGATGAGGTAGCGGCTCCCTGCGCGGGACGCCCAGCCGAGCAGCTCGTATCTGCGGCTGATTGGTGTGACGAGCCCGGTCGGGAAGTGGTGCGAGGGCGAGAGGTGGAGCACGTCGGCTCCTGACTCCTCAAGGGCTGAGACGCAGACGCCGCTCTCATCCAGGGGAACGTGGCGGCAGGCGACCCTGTGCTTCTCATAGATCCGGGCAATCTTTCGGTAGCCGGGATCCTCGACGGCGTAGGTTTTATCAAAGCCGAGCAGCTGGATCAGCAGGCTGTAGAGGTATTCGGTGCCCGCGCCCATGATGATCTGCTCCGGCGCGACGCTGATGCCGCGGAAATCCTTCAGATGCCGCGCGATGGCGGAGCGCAGTTCCCGGACGCCCCCGCAGGGCGGATTCGTGACGAGCTCCTGCTGATTTTCGTTCAGAACCTCGCGCACGAGCTTCGCCCAGATGGAGAACGGAAAATTCCGGATATCGGTCTGATTGCTGGTCAGGTCGATGAGTGGGGAGGATAGTCCTGTCAGTTCCGTCGTATCCCCGACGTCTGCGGAGTTTGACATTCTGGCTGAATTTGTTATGTTTGTCTGTCTTGCCGCGTCAGACAAAGACCGGGTCGTGCTGTTCTGCCCGAAAGCCGCCCCTGACGGAAGCATGCTGATATCGGAGACAAAAAAACCCTTTTTCGGAACAGAGTACAGATATCCTTCGGAGATGAGCTGGGCGTAGGCGTTTTCCACGGTGATGACGCTTATGCCCAGATTTTTTGCGAAACTGCGCTTGGAGGGAAGCTTTTCCCCGGCGCGCAGATTGCGCGCGAGTATGTCGTTTTTGATACATTTATACAGATGCTGATACAGTGAATCTGACCCTGTATCAGAGAAGGAATACGTGAGCATTTTGCCGTGCACCTCAATTCTGGACTTGTTAAATAGATTCAAAATGGACATTTTAAAATGGTCAGATTACATTATAATAGCAGATATCCGATCTGTAAAGAGGGAATCAGGGCGCTTTTGCTGTATGTATTTGCCTGACCGGGATCGCGGAAGGCGATTGTTTACAGCAGATGCGCGATAGAAAAAGGAGGAGTACAGAGATGGGAAATCAGACAGAGAAATCGAGATATGAGCTGAACAAGGAGCTGGCGCAGATGCTCAAGGGCGGCGTGATCATGGACGTGACGACGCCGGAGCAGGCGAGGATCGCGCAGGAGGCCGGGGCGTGCGCGGTCAT
>CANQIW010000261.1 GCA_947624055.1 uncultured Lachnospiraceae bacterium | reverse complement strand
ATTTTTAGCTAATAAAAATGCGGGGAATCCTTGGAATTATCAAGTTTCCCCGCATTTGAACTGTCAAAGATGGGATTTTAGAATAGACCTATGTATTTGTCAAATATTTATTCTATATACTATTCTTTGACAAGGGTGCTGTTTTGTGCGAAAATAAAAGGCAATAATATGGGAAAAAACAGGTTATGCAATGACAAAAGCAGACATGCCTGAGAGAGCTGTGAAAGCGGGTGGCTGGATCCGCGCAGACGCGGACGCTGCGGACGGCAGGGAAATGGTGTGGTGGAGAAGATGGAAAAGCTGGGGATAAATGATTCGGGAGGCTGCAGTCTCTGTCCCAGGACGTGCGGTGCGAAGCGTGCGGGCGGAAGGCGGGGGCGATGCGGTGCGGACGATAAGATCCGTGTCGCGCGGGCCGCGCTTCACATGTGGGAGGAGCCGTGCATATCAGGCGAGGAGGGCTCAGGGGCAGTTTTCTTTTCCGGCTGTCCGCTCGGCTGCGTCTACTGTCAGAACCGCGAGATCTCGCGCGGAGAGCGCGGCGCTGTTGTCACGGTGGAGCGGCTTGCGGAGATCTTTCTGGAGCTGCAGGGACAGAGAGCGAACAACATCAATCTGGTAACGGGCGGACATTATCTGCCGCAGCTGCGGGAAGCGCTCCTTCTGGCAAAAGAGAAAGGCCTTAAGATTCCGGTCGTTTACAACAGCAGTGCCTACGAGAGGGTGGAGGCGCTGCAGCAGCTGGAAGGGCTTGTGGACGTTTACCTGCCGGATTTCAAGTATCGGAGCCCGGAGACGGCGTCGGAATATTCGGCGGCGCCGGACTATCCGGATGCTGCGGCTGCGGCGATCCGGGAGATGGTGCGCCAGAGGCCGCAGCCGTGCTTTGACGGCCGCGGGATCATGACCGCCGGCGTCATCGTGCGGCATCTGCTTCTGCCGGGGCACGTGCGTGAGGCGAAGGAGATTGTGAGATATTTGTATGGGGAATACGGAAACCGGATCTATATCAGCCTGATGAATCAGTACACGCCGATGCCGGCGGTGGCGGACGACCCGCTGCTCGGCCGCCGCGTGACGAAGCGCGAGTACGAGCGCCTGCTCGAGTTCGCGGCAGAGCTCGGGATCGAGCAGGGATTTTATCAGGAAGGGGAAACCGCGAAGGAGAGCTTTATTCCGGAGTTCGGCTGTCAGGGCGTGCTTTCGCCGGAGTGAGATTCGGGAAAAGCGTTTTCAGAAGAGAAAAGAGGGACGAATGAAGATAGAAAAGGATCCGAAACAGGACAGGGCAAACAGTCCGAGAAAACAGGAAAAGGCGAGAAAACGGGAAAATCCCGGGCAGGGAGAGAGCCCGAAGAATCGAGAAAATTTGAAAAAACCGGAGAAGGCGAAGGTGAGGGAAAATCCGGGGAGGCGTGAAAAACTGAAGGAGCAGGAAAGACCCGGGAAAGGGAAGAGACCAGAGAAGACGGCGCGGGCTTCCGGGTATCAGTGCCCGGCGCAGAAGCGCTGCGGCGGCTGCCGGTTTTTGTATCTGCCCTACGAAGAGCAGCTTGCATTCAAGCAGAGGCAGGTGGAAAAACTGCTGGGGTCATACTGCCGCGTGCACAGGATCACCGGAATGGAAGCTCCGCTCCATTACCGAAATAAGGTGCATGCCGCGTTTGCTCACAGGAGGGACGGAACCGTCGTCTCCGGAATTTACGAGGAAGGAACGCACAGAGTCGTGCCGGTAGATGAATGTCTGCTGGAGAATCAGAAGGCAGATGAGATCATCCGGACGATCCGCGGCCTGCTTAAGTCCTTCAAGATCAGAATCTATGATGAAGACAGCGGATATGGGCTGCTGCGGCATGTTCTGGTCCGCACGGCGCGTCAGACCGGGCAGGTGATGGTAGTTCTTGTGCTGAGGTCGCCGATCCTGCCGTCCAAGAACAATTTTGTCAAAGCGCTCCGCGCTGCGCACCCGGAGATCACGACGATCGTTCTGAATGTAAACGACCGCAGAACCAGCATGGTACTCGGCGAAAAAGAGACGGTGCTCTATGGGAAGGGCTATATTGAGGACGAGCTCTGCGGGCGCCGTTTCCGCATCTCGGCAAGATCCTTTTATCAGGTAAACTCCGTTCAGACGGAGGCGCTCTACGCGAAGGCGATCGAGCTGGCAGGACTTTCCGGGCGGGAGCGCGTCATCGACGCCTACTGCGGGATCGGGACGATCGGCCTGATCGCCGAAAAGAAGGCCGGGGAGGTGATCGGCGTCGAGCTGAACCACGATGCGGTGCAGGACGCGATCCGCAACGCGAACGATGTGAAAAACATTCATTTCTACGAGAATGACGCCGGACGCTTTATGGTCGGTATGGCGGAGCAGGACGAGCATGCGGACGTCGTGTTCATGGATCCGCCGCGCGCCGGCAGCGACGAGGCATTTCTCTCCTCAGTCGTTCGGCTCGCCCCGGAGCGCGTCGTCTATATCTCCTGCAATCCCGAAACCCAGGCTCGGGATCTGGCCTATCTGGCGAAGCACGGATACCGCGCACAGGGAGCATGGCCGTATGACATGTTTCCGTTTACGGATCATGTTGAGACGGTGTGCCTATTGAGCAACCGAAAACCTGATACGAAAGTCAGGATTGATGTGGATCTGGAAGACTACTATCATATCAAGGACAAGAAGAAGCAGAACTGAAAAATAGAACACCAAACTAAAAGCGAAAGCTGCTGATGTGTCAAAGCATTGGCAGCTTATTTTTTGCGCGAGTAGCGAGGAAAGTGCCGTGCTTGCACGAGCATTTGACGAGCACCGCGACATTCTCAGAGCTTGTCTCTGAGACCTCGCCGAAGGAAGGTGGTGCCTATGATCTGGATCCGGTGATCTTGGAAAGGTAACTGACAATCAAAGACAATCTGAGAAACGGAGGAAATCATAATGGCAAAGGAGAGAAGTATTAAGGTTTATGGACAGAGCGGTTACAAGTACCGGGAGACGCCGATGATCATGTTGAAGGGGTTTTGGGTTAAGGAAGCTGGTTTTGATATTGGGGATTTTTTCTCCGTCACCTGCGAGGATGGTAAACTCATCATCACACAAGATGTCGAGAGGGCTGCTGTGAAGGTCGCAGAGGAAGAATTTATGGAGGGAGAGAAAGCCCTACAGAAGCGTTACGAGGCTGAGAAGTTCAAAATAAGGGCTCAGATGGTGGCGGAGCCGGGGCGAGGTGTTGAGGATGTTTACTACTGAAGAACTTTAGTCAATCGACAGGAAATATTTCACGGTGGTCGTGGCGGATGTGGTGCTATGTCAAGAAAAAGTACAAGTTTAGAATGACCTTTTCTGTATCTTTA
>CANQIW010000260.1 GCA_947624055.1 uncultured Lachnospiraceae bacterium | reverse complement strand
AAAACGTAGAGAGGGTCGAGACTTTCATTACTATTTGTGCCGCCAACTGAAAGGCGGCGGAATGGAGATTTCTATGGATATTAAGCGCGTATTTCTGATCGTGCTGGACAGCTACGGGATCGGCTGTCTGCCGGACGCGGAGAAGTTCGGGGACGCCGGGGCGAACACGCTGGGCACGATCGTAAAGTCGGATAAGTACAGCACGCCGAACATGGAGCGTTTCGGGCTGTTCAATATTGACGGCGTGACTTGCCGGCCGGGCGTGGCCTCGCCGATCGCGAGCTATGGACGCATGACGGAGTCCTCGATGGGCAAGGATACGACGATCGGACACTGGGAGATCGCGGGCGTGATCTCGCCGCAGCCGCTTCCAGTTTATCCGGACGGGTTTCCGGAGGAGGTGCTCGCGCCGTTTCGGGAGCAGACGGGGCGCGGTGTGCTCTGCAACAAGCCGTACTCCGGCACAGATGTGATCCGCGATTACGGCGAGGAGCACATGAGAACCGGCGACCTGATCGTTTACACGTCCGCGGACAGCGTGTTCCAGATCGCGGCGCACGAGGAGGTCGTCCCGCTCGAGACGCTCTATGAATACTGCCGGATCGCGCGGAAGATCCTCAGCGGAAAGCATGGAGTGGGGCGCGTGATCGCGCGGCCGTTCATCGGCCAGGCGCCGAATTTCGAGCGCACGCGGAACCGTCACGACTTCTCACTGCTCCCGCCGAAGCGCACGATGCTTGTAAGTCTTGCGGAGCACGGCTTTGACACATACGGCATCGGGAAGATTAACGATATTTTCGCCGGGCAGGGGATCGCGCACACGACGCCGATCTCAAACAACGAGGATGGCATGGACAAGACTCTGGCGCACATGGATCTGGACTTCAGAGGATTGTGTTTCGTGAATCTCGTAGATTTTGATATGATGTACGGACACCGCAACGATATCGACGGCTATGCGGCGGCGGCGACGCTGTTTGACCGGCAGCTCGGCGAAATGATGGAGAAGCTGCGCCCGGACGACGTTGTGATCATAACGGCCGATCACGGCTGCGATCCGGGATATCCGGGCACAGACCACACGCGCGAGTATACGCCGATGCTGATCTATGGGGACGCGGTGAAGCCGGGCGTGTCCATCGGCACGCGAAGGAGTTTCGCCGACATCGCGGCGACCGTGCTCGCGATGTTCGGGATTGACGAGACGCTCGACGGAACGAGCTTCTGGGAGGATGTCAGGCGCTGAAACAGTTTGTCTGTAAAGCGCAAGGCGGTATATCGTGTCGGCAGGATCCTGTTCCGGCCGGAAAGGTGAGAGGATAGTGAAAATAAGGAAGTGACGAGAGAAATGACGTGGGATGAACATATCAAAGATCTGATACGGCTTGCCTATGAGGCGCAGAGCCGCTCTTACTGTCCGTATTCTCATTTCGCGACAGGAGCGGCGCTCGAGGCGGAGAACGGACAGGTTTTTCTTGGCTGCAATATTGAGAACGCGGCGTATTCGCCGACGAACTGCGCGGAGAGGACGGCCTTTTTTAAGGCAATTTCCGAGGGAGTGCGCGAGTTCGCCCGGATCGTCATAGTCGGGAACCACGAGGGAGAGCAGGGAGATTACTGCGCGCCCTGTGGCGTCTGCCGCCAGGTCATGGCGGAGTTCTGCGATGAAGATCTGTTTGAGGTGATCCTGGCGCGCGGACCGGAGGATTACAGGGTATTCCGCCTGCGGGATCTGTTGCCGGAGTATTTCGGACCGGGGGATCTGAAAGGGATATAGGCATTGCAGAAAGAGGAAAGAAAATGCAAAAAAAAGGCAGATATTATACGTTTCTTATCTTATTGGTGACTATGCTCTTTGCGGGGTCATTCGAGGCGTCAGCAAGTACAAAAACCCCTGAATTAAATACGAAAAAAGTTACACTGGAAGCTGGGAAAAGTACAACATTAAAGGTAAAGCATACAAAAGGAAAAATAAAATGGAGCTCCAGCAATAAGAAAGTCGCTGTTGTGAACCGGCAAGGGAAAGTAACTGCCAAAAAACAAGGGAAAGCGACGATCTCTGCCCGGGTGGGAAAAAAGACGCTGAGGTGCAAGGTTACAGTCGCAGCTAAGAAAAAAGCGGCTAAAATAAAGTTCGCGACGATCGCAGAGTTAAGAAAAGCATATCCAAGGACTAAGAAAGGAAAAGACAAAGCCTTATCGTATGTTCAATTTTCTCTGACGTGGTCTGAGGCGAACGCAATCAGGAACAATATCTATAAGACGATCGGGGTATCGAAAGCCAACCTGCCTCAATACAATTGCTGGTTGATCGCAAATTATGTCTGCCGGATGCTTACTTATACATCAATGAATGAAGCCAGTTTTTTGGAGACGACCCGAAATGGCAGATGTAAAGAGGGAGATCCGTATTGCACATGCAATGCCATATACAGTCTTTATCTGGGGGAGGGCGTCTGCGCAAATTATGCTCAGGTCATGGAATGGCTGCTTAACGGTTGCGGGGTAACAAATGTTCTGGGCTGTAGTGATGGTCATATATGGAATCAGGTCAAAATCGATGGAAAGTGGTACAACATAGATGCGACATGGGGCGATGCATATAATTTCTTTGAAACCAACGGCATAGTGCATTATATGGGTTCCGGGCAGTTTTTGACGTCTGATTTCCTGCATCTGATGGATAATAAACTTGAAAATATTCATGCCAGAAAATGCAAGAGCGAGCGCTTCACAAAATACCAGTACTCGACAGTTCCGCCGACGGAGGGCAGGTATAGTCTTTTTGAAGTGGATGGGATAACGTATTACTCGCCTGAGGATATCGATGCTTACTGGTTGACAGACAAATGGAAAACGCTATAGTTATCAGGCGCCAGGAACCGGAAACCGCTGAATAGGTTTCCGGTCTGCATTTGTTTGAAAAATGCTGATTTAAAAAAATAGATGCAGAGCAGCAGACTCTGAGCATATTTTAAATGATGTGGACGATGTGGCGATGCCGTGGTATACTGACAACAAACGGTGTAAGGAGCTTATGAGGGGAGGTATGGGTATGAGAATGTATGATGTAATTTTGAAAAAGCGTTACGGCGGCGAGCTGACGGACGCGGAGATCCGGACGGTCGTAAGAGAGTTTACGGATGGGAAAATCCCGGATTACCAGATGTCCGCCCTGATGATGGCGATCTGTTTTCAGGGGATGACCGACCATGAGACCGCGGTGCTGACCGACGCGATGGCGCACTCGGGCGATGTGATGGATCTATCGGAGATCCCGGGCGTCAAGGTTGACAAGCACTCGACAGGGGGCGTCGGGGACAAGACGACGCTGATCGTGGGACCGATCGTGGCGGCCTGCGGCTGTCA
>CANQIW010000259.1 GCA_947624055.1 uncultured Lachnospiraceae bacterium | reverse complement strand
AGGTTCTTTTCCGGCGAGACCATGATCGCCTTGTAGTCCTCGATCGCCGGGCACCAGGTGACGCCGGGGATCGTGTAGCGGTTCGCTTCCTTCACGTCGGTCGGATCGGAGATGTCGAACATCGAGAGCTTTAATCCGCTCGTGATACCGGTCTCCTCGTCCGCCTCGTAGCCGATGCCGAGCAGCAGGTTCTCGCCGTAAAAATGCAGGTAGGAGGAGAAGCCGTCAATCTTCAGTTCGCCCAGGATCTTCGGGTTCGCCGGGTCGGAGAGGTCGACGGAGAACAGCGGGTCGGTCTGGCGGAAGGTGACGAAATATCCGGTGTCGCCGAAGAAGCGGGCGGAGCGGATCGTCTCGCCCTCCGCGAGATCGCCGATGTAGCCGACGGTCTGCAGGTTCTCGTCCAGCACATACAGCGCGTTGTGCTCGATCCAGTTATCCTCATAGTAGGTGTTCAGAAGATCCCCGACGAACTCGCGCACTCCGCTGAAGGCGTCGCCCTCGTAGGTGGTGACAACGCGGAGCATTCCGTTGTACTCGTTCAGCGAGAAGGAATCGTTGAGAGTGCCCTTGACGACGCCCGCGGCTGTTCCGGTGATCGTGCCGTCTGCATAATGGAATTTGACGAGCTCCGTGGTGGAGGTCGAGTAGCTGCCATTGTAATGTTCGTTGGCGATGTAAATGTTTTCCGGGCTGACATAGTAGTCCGTCGCGCCGGAGACGAGAATCTTGCTGTCGATCGTCTCGTCCGGCGCCTTCGTGTCCATCGAGGAGATCACGAGGTAAGAGCTGTCGTGAAGCTTCTTCGGCACATAGAAATCATCCGCGGGAAGCTGCGTCTTGTTGATCCTCGGGACGATCGCGCTCTCGTCGTAGGTCTCCCCGATCGTCGGGCGGTAGCAGGTGAAAAGGTAAATATAAGAGCCGTTTTTGCGGGAATCCTCGTAAGAGCCGTCCTGAGTGACCGTGCCGACAAGCGCCGGATGTTCCCGATCGCTGACGTCGTAGGTGTAGATCTTCGTCTCGCGCCCGTAGTTGGTGTAGTAGATATCTCCCTCGGCCTCAAGCGTATTCGCGTAGCAGCTTGTGATGACGCTCAAAGTGTCGCCGTCCAGATACATTTCATGGATCGTGACGTCGCTGTAGGGACTCATCTGTCCGGATTCACCCACATACAGTTCATGGGATGTGCCGTCGTCCGCAGGTCTGAAGTCCTCATCCTGTGCCGCCTGTGCAGATGCTGACGACGGGACGCCGAGTACGGTGACGCTGATCAGGGTCGGATCTTTCAGATCCGCGCTCACGATCGCGAAGGATCCGTCCTGCCGCAGGATGTAGAGATAGCTGCCGTCCGTCTTCACGATGTCAGCCTCATCGACGCCCTTCTCCTGCACGTTCGTATCGGAATAATCCGCCGCGTCGCCCTCCTCCGCGACAGCGGGAGCGGGGGCTGCGGGGGAATTGACTGCCGCGCCGTCTGCGTCCATCTCGACGGACTGCGCCGATTCCATCGCCAAGTCTCCCATACCGCCCATCAGGTTGACAGAACCTGTGTCCATTGCGTCCATGGTCTTCATGTCGTAACTGCGGTACAGGCCGTTCGGTCCGAACTGCTCGCTCAGGGCGTCGTAGACCTCCTCGTAGCTGGAGGCGTAGGTGAGGGCCTCGCCTGCGTCAGCCTGTGCCATAGCTGCGTCAGCTTTCGGAACTGTTGCGTCTTCCGTATTCTCAGCAGAAATTTCTTCTTCCACATTCGCAGCGTCCAAACCTGCATCCTCTGTGGTGAGTTCCACCACAGCCTTGCCGGTATTCTGCGCGGCGTTATCCTGCTCGGAGAGCTCGGTCTTTCTGAGACGTTCCGACCGGGAAAAGACGAGGAAGGCGAGCGCGAAGACGGCCGCGATGCTTCCGAACTGCGCGATACGGCGGTAGCGTTTCTTTCTTGCCGTGAGGGCGACGATCTTCTTGTTGTCCATGGTCTGTGTCGTGCCGGCCGGCGTAGTTGATGCATCCGGTTTGGCTGTAGCCTGACCAGTCAGGCTTTGCTCTGCGGCCTGCGTTGGGCTTTCCGGCTGATTTTGTGTATTCTGACTTTTCTCAGCCTTCTTTTTCAACATCCGCTCGATCGCATCCGGCTGCAGGGAAGCGGGCGGGGTAAGGCTTTCGGCGTCATCTTTTATTTTCTGAAGGATTTCCTTTTCGTTCATGGCAATCTCCTTTCGTCTGCATAACAAAATTGAGAGTGATTCAGACTCGGCAAGAGGGAAAGCCGAGCCGGGACCGGCTGAGTTTCAGGCGAGCTGTTCCGCCAGCTTTTTCAGCGCGCGGCTCTGCCTGGAACGCACGGTGTTCGGGTTCATCTGAAGCTGGTCGCCGATCTCCTGGCTGGAATACCCGGCAAACACGCTCATGGAGAGGATCAGCCGATCCTCCTTCGGGAGCGCGTCGAACGCGCGCCGCACGTCGGTCCGCTCGCTGAGGTCGGATTCCGGAGCGCCGATCTCGTCGTCCAGTTCCCCGGGCGCCTGTATGTACTGGCGGATGCGCCGGCTGCACTTGGCGCTCAGGATGCGGAAGATCCATGAGCGGAATGCCCCTGCCTCCCGCAGGCTTCCAATCTGCGCGAACGCGTCGACCACCGTCTCGCTGACGGCATCCTCCGCGTCCTGTGTATGGCGCAGCGTGTAGACGGCAAATCGGTAGAGATCCCTGTAGACCGATTCGTACAGCAGGGCAAAGGCGTGCGCATCGCCTGCCTGCGCCTGTCGGATAAGTTCGTTTGTCGGGTTCATAGCTCGCTCCTTTCTGCGTGGTTCTGTATAATAAGTGCCGCTTCAGGGCAGGATTGTTGCATCGAATCTGAAAAAATTTCAGGAATTGCATCTTCTCCATCAAGTATAAGCGTTCCCATGAGTGCGTGGCAAGTGGTTTTGAAGCGCTCCCCGGCAAAACTTAATTTTCTATTAAACGCTTTCCGGCGGCTTTTTTGCCTTGCAGGATAGGAAAAATAAGGCTATAATGATATTCAAATAAAAAAGGAGACGAAAGACATGGAATTCACTACGGTCAGAGAGCTGTATCACGACAGCGAAAAGTATACAGGAAAAGAGATTAAGGTCGGCGGCTGGGTGCGCAGCGTCCGCGATTCGAAGACGTTCGGCTTCCTCGTGCTGCACGACGGCACCTTTTTTGAGACGCTTCAGGTCGTCTACTCGGATGGTCTTGCGAATTTCGCGGAGATCTCGAAGCTGAATGTCGGCGCGGCGGTTGTTGTGACGGGTATGCTGGTGGCGACGCCGGAAGCGAAGCAGCCGTTTGAGATACAGGCCTCCTCAGTGGAGGTGGAGGGCGCGTCCACGCCGGACTACCCGATGCAGA
>CANQIW010000258.1 GCA_947624055.1 uncultured Lachnospiraceae bacterium | reverse complement strand
GCTGAAATCAATTGCCTCCGACTCGGTTTTCAGCGTCACCTTCATATTGTAGACCGGCTCGTCCCCCGTCATATTCTCAAACACGGCCGTAAACGCATACTCCTGCCCGGCCGTAAGCTGCTCGCCGTCCAGGCTGTCCGAGATCAGCAGAAATTTCGGTTGGCGATGGATCTTCTCCACGCTGCCTCCGCTGTCCCCGCCTCCCGCGTATCCGCTGCCGGAATATCCGCCGCCTGCCCCGAAATCATCCGCCAGGGATCCTTCCAGGCCCTGCTCCTCTGTCAGCGGTTCCTCCGCGCCCGGCTCTTTCGTCGGCGCTTCTTCCGTCCCCGATCCCTCCGTCCCAGGCTCTTCCATGCCCGACTCCCCGGGCTTCGGCTCTCCAGGATCCGTTTCTCCATTCTGTCCTTCGCTTTGTCCGGGATTTTGCCCTCCGCTCCCGCTGTCCGACCCGTCAGGAGCGCCGTTTCCGCCCGGATCATCCGGAACGATGAGAGGCGGCCCATCTGTGCCGGCTTCTGCCGGATCGGTCTGCCCCGGCATCCCCTCTGTTCCCGGCTCCGGCGCATCCGTCTGTCCGGGCGTCTTCTCCGTTCCCGGCTCTTCCGTGTCCGTCTGGCCGGGTGGATTTTCTGTCCCCGGCTCCGCTGTATCTCCCCCATCCGTCACCGTGACAAAAATCCGGCCGGAGAGTTCCGCGCGGTATCCTGCCTCCGAATAGCCGACCGCCCTTACCGTCACCGGATATTTGCCGTTCCTTCTGCTGCTCTCGAGCGCAATATCGCAGCAGAACAGATACGTCTCCACAGGCTCCGGAGTCTCTCCAAAGCGAAACTCTGCCCTTCTCACTTCCTTGCGGTAGTTCGCGTACACAAAGGGCGCATGCTCCCCCATGTCAAGCTCTACGGCAAGGCAGTCATTTTTGAGCAGCCCGCTCGCAAGGAAAGGGACAACCAGATGCACGGTTCCGTTCTCCACTTTCGGAATATAGCCCTGCGAATATGAGCTGTCCATATTTTCATAGGCATGCACTGTGTCAATGCCCAGATAGACTCGGGACTCCTGTTTCCCACTCGCGGCTGACGTTTCATCTGACATCTGCATGCCCTCCACGATCAGTGTTTCATCCGGCATTGACAGACCCCGGTTCTCCGGCTCTCCCGCAAATACCGTCAATCCGGCCAGAATAGCTGACAACAAAACCGTCCGGAATACCCTTCGCCTGTTCTTTTTTCTCTTTCCGCTTCTGCTTCCGCGCACTTCTCTCTTCCTCATCCGGTCTGCACCTCGCTCATCACTCCCGCATCCATCTCAAATACACGGTCACAGAGAATGCGGATATCCTCACTGTTATGGCTCGCCAGAAGGATCGTCCGCCCCTTTTCCTTCTCCTGCAGAAGCAGGCTGCGGATCTCCTCCACACCTTGTCGGTCCAGTCCGTTAAACGGCTCGTCGAGCACAAGGAGCTCCGGCTGCTCCATGATCGCCTGCGCAATACCGAGTCTCTGCCGCATGCCGAGCGAATACTTCGCCACGGGCTTTTTCAATCCGGGATCAAGCCCCACACGCAGCAGCGTCTCCGTGATCCGGCCGCGCTTTGCCTTTCCCCTAAGATCCGCCAGGATCTCCAGATTCCGTCTCCCGCTTAAATTGCTCAGAAAACCCGGCGTCTCAATGATCACGCCGAGACTTTCCGGAAAATCAACCTCCTGCCCGATCAGTCTTCCACCCACCCGCACAAGCCCTTCCGTGACAGGAAGAAACCCGCAGATGCACTTCATCAGCACCGTCTTCCCGGAGCCGTTGTTCCCGACGATACCGCAGACCGTTCCACGCTCCAGTGAGAAATCCAGACGTTTCAGGATCTCCTCACGGCCGAAGCACTTTCGCACGCCGGTCAGCTCGATGTAATTGTCCATGCAGCACCTCCCAATCCGCTGCTTCGAAGCCCATACCTTATGAAACAGCAAAGCGGTTTCCCCATCCCGAAGGAATTGAGCTATGGGATGCCTCAAGGGTATTCAAAAACAATTGACGTAACACCGCGGCATCATACTGCTTCGGCCTCACGTTTCTCTCAGGGCATGCAGCAGCACCAGCGCATGCAGCATCGCGCAGCCCGCCGCCAGCAGCAGCAAAAACAGCCACAGCCCGAGTTTTTCCTCACCCCAGTTCTGCGACGCTCCGAGCCATTCCGCAGGATCGATGCAGTATAGCTTCTCCAGATAGCGATCCCGCAGGATCACACAGGTATAGAACGCGACAAACGGCAGCCCAAACGCCAGATAGACCGTGCCACCGGCGATCGCGCACACAGCGCTGAAGGAGGCCAGCGCGCTCGCGATCAGGCACACGCGCCCCGTCAGCCTCAGAAGCTCCCAGATCCGTGCCGCCGGCCAGTTCCAGACCGCCTCCCTCGCAAAAAAGAGCAAAAAAAAGAAAAGCGTGCCTGCAGTTACCGCCAGAGCCCACACCAGCGCGCCTGACAGCGCGGTCGCGAACACCTTATCGAGGCAGTATTCCCGCTTCCCCCTGCGTATGAGCAGGAAGCGCTGAAATCTTCCCTGCTTCTCCCGCAGATACTCGTCCCCGTACGGAAGCACAGCCGTCACCGGCAGCAGGAAAAGCACCGTCCGCGATCCCAGCGCGCCTGTCGTCATAGTGAGGAAGGTTCCCGCTTCGAACACCGTCTTCTTCCCCGTCTGAGGCCAACTGGCGCCCGCCAGGATCCCCAGAAAGGAGAGCACCACCGCCAGATAGAATTTTCTGTCCCGAAGCATCCGTTTCAGATCCATTTTATGAAATTCCTGTTCTCATTACCCCATAGTATTCTATGCCGCCTCAGCACAACCGCAATATCCTGTACCCGCCTGCATTCTCTGGGCATGAAAGTGTACTTTATGTCTCCTGCGCATCATCCTGTACCCAGAAAAGTGAAGTTGTACCTCCGAACCGCGCGCACGCCTGAGACGATCAGCACCGCCAGTATTCCGGCAAAGATCAGAAGCGACTGCGCGACGGTCGGCAGGTTGTCATACCCGAAGTCATGCATCCCATAGACCGCGTTGCTGAGCGGACTGACCCAGCCGGCGAAGCTGCGGATCCGGTAGAGCTGGTAATCCTCATACCCCAGCATTTTTCCGATCACCTCCGGCTCCAGCAGGAATCCGTACAGGCTGTAGCCGAGCGCCAGCAGCATGCCGTATTTCCCGCCCGGCAGCAGGTTTCCGAGCAGAACCAGAAAGCCGAGCGTGAGACTGTAGCCGAACATCAGCGCCGCGACCTGCAGCATACAGCCGTACGGAGTGATGCTCTCCATCACCTTGACCGTAGACGGTATGTGAAGCTCCCGCCCGGTCTTCGAATAGCCGAGGATCGCCGCTG
>CANQIW010000257.1 GCA_947624055.1 uncultured Lachnospiraceae bacterium | reverse complement strand
TCACACCTCCTTAAATTTGCTGAAAATATCAAGGACTTTTGCCATTCTTGGATCTAAATCCGCAGGTTCGCAGTCACAGGAACCCTCATTCAGATTTTGTCCGCAAACGCCGCACAATCCCCGACAGTCCTCCCGGCAGAGCACTCTCTCCGGCCAGACCAGCAACGCTTCGTCATGGACAAGCTGATCCACATTCAGGTAATATCCATCAATATAATCCCGGTTCTCCAGCTCGGTCTCCGTGTCGAACCGGATCTCCAGCCTGACAGCCACCG
Source organism: uncultured Lachnospiraceae bacterium (assembly GCA_947624055.1). GTDB lineage: Bacteria > Bacillota > Clostridia > Lachnospirales > Lachnospiraceae > Choladousia. Next base: position 3,141 of record CANQIW010000257.1, on the reverse strand, counting down.
GCTCCAGGCAGCGCGCGCAGGGAATCATCACCTCAAGCTGTGTGTTCCCCCTCAGAAGAAGCTTCCCATCCCCGGCATTCACCACTGTGATAGAAAGCGGTGTCTTCCGGGCGATCTCAAACTCGCCAAAACGGTAGACCAGGCCCTTCAGCTCGAGATCAACCTCCCGCTGAATTTCCTTTCCTTCGTCTGTGAGCACTTCTGTCAGGTCCAACAAGGCATACTCCTCCTAACGCACTTTTCAATTATACCTACCGGATATTGTTTTGTCAACAGCTTTTTCTACATTTTCGTCATGTTCGTCATGATGTTCGTCATGTAAAAAAGTTTAATAAAAAGCGTGTCCATGGCTCCTGTATCGGAACCGTGAACACGCCTTTCTCATGTGCCTGTAAAACGATCCTGTCTGCGCGGTGTCGCTTATGCCTCGCTGCTCAGTGCCTTGTAGACAACAGCCGCGAGCACCGCCCCGATAAGCGGACCGACAATAAATACCCACACGCAGCCGAGCGGAGCCGCATTGCCATTGATCGCGGCGACGATCGCCGGGCCAAGGCTTCTGGCCGGGTTCACGCTCGTGCCTGTCAGTCCGATGCCGAGAATGTGCACCAGCGTCAGGGTAAAGCCGATGACAACACCGGCGAAAGAGCCGTGATTCGCCTTCTTGTCTGTCACACCCAGGATCGTCATCACGAAGATGAACGTCAGAACAGCCTCAACAAGAAGTCCGGCTGCCGCGCTGCCGTTTACACCCGCAAGCGCGTTGGAGCCATATCCGCCGGTCATATCCGTCACACCGCCGGTGGTGAAGATCGCCATCAGGACAAGCGCGCCCGCGAAAGCGCCGAGACACTGTGCGATCACATAGCCGATAAAATCCTTCGCGTCCATGCCGCCGCTCAAGAGCACGCCGAGCGACACTGCCGGATTGATATGGCAGCCGGAAATGTTTCCAATACAGTATGCCATTCCCACGATCACCAGGCCAAAAGCCAATGCCGTCAGTATATAACCGCCGCCCGATGCCGCATCGCATCCGACCAGCATCGCCGTACCACAGCCAAGGATAACCAGAACCGCCGTTCCGATGAACTCCGCAATATACTTTTTCATAATCCAACCTCCCTCGTTACCACTATTGAAAAATCAAGCTTCTCTCCTAAATCCGCAGCGATTTCACCGCAGAAGCCTGCCCTTTTTTGATCTTCGAGCCGTTTTTGGTGTAAGGAACGATCTTATAGCTGTATTTCTTTCCTTTTTTCACAGCCTTATCCGTCCAGGATGTCCCGGAAGTCGTCTTCACCTTCTTAAACTTCTTCTCTCCGTCTGCCTTTCGATAAACATAATATCCCTTTACCCCGGAAGCTTTTTTCCAGCTGAGCTTCACGCTGTTCCCGCTCTTTGACAGCGAAGTGATGGATACCTTTCCGGCCGACGTCTGTCCGGCGGAAGCAGAACCTTTGAGGATATTCTTGTATACCGGTTTTTCAAGCTCTGCGAGCAGATTGTCATAATCTTCCTGGAAGAGACTTATGCCAGTACCGTCTATGATGTAATAATCTCCGTTTTTGACTTCATGACCCTGCGCTTCCAGCAGAACCTCTATCTCCTGCATACGCTTTTCGAATTTGGTGATCAGCGAGGCAAATTTCTTTTCGATCGTCTGATAAGCTCTTATATACGTCTCGTTGTGAATGATCCCATTGTAGACGGAACTGCTGTGTTCCCTGGCATATGCAAGATACTGCATCATAAAGTATTTAAACTCCGCATATGCCAGCCGGTCGTTCGCGCATTCATTGATAAACTGCTTCCACTGCTGCGGAGTCGCCCTGTTGCTTTTGTAATAATCAAACAGCGACATCTGCGCTTTCATTCCCCAATAATAGGCCGTATATTCATTCAGCAATCCGTAGATCCCGTTCACGTTTGAGGCGAGATTGGCCATCGGTTTGCCGACATATATGGTCCACCGCGATGTGCGAAGCTTCTTCGGAATCGTGAAAGCCATCTTTTTGCTTTGGAAAACATCAGTGTAGCGCACCCGGATATATTTTTTATTTCCGATGTAGATATCCTCCGTTTTCCAGGGTGCTTTCAGAAAGCTGTAGCCATGGAACTCCTCGTGTACGGCCGTATCGATTCCCTCCACGATCGTCTGGCAGCCCTGCCACCAGTCCAGGATCGGGTCGCCGCTGTCCGACATATACTGCAGCAGATAAGAGCCGTCCTTATCGTATTCTTTTATCAGAGCAAGCACATTTTTCTTTGTAATTCCGGCATTCATTCCGGGGGCAGCCGCAGAAACGCTCTGTACCGCCGTAAAGAGCAGGAATACCCACAGGGAAATCAGGTGAAACAATTTTTTTCGCATAAAATCTCCGCTCCTCTCCAGCGACATGATAATTTATCCGGCCGCTCCTTATAAGCCCGCATCATCACTCAATGTGATACCGGTTCCCGTACGAATCCGTCCATTGCCCGTCTCCCTGCGGCTCATACGGAACACCGAGATCGTCGCGATACACGCCGTCCGGTCCCTGTACCACATCCATATAGCCGAGATCGTTTCTGAGCCTCAGCTTGTTCCCGGAAGACTGAGTCGCCGGTCCCGGAGCCGTTACCGTCGTCGGATTTGCCGCAGCCTTCGGAGCTTCTACCTTCGTCGCGGACAGCCAGTTGGCAGCCACATAGCCAGTCTGGCCGTAAAATTGATCCTGCGCAAGCCGTAGTCTTCGCCATTGTACTGCACAACGCCTGTCATCTGAATGTAGTCTCCCTTTGTTTTGCTTTTTCCTTTCTGTGGTATCCAGGCTGCAGATGGATCCCTGGGACGTACTGTCAGCTTTTCTCAATAACGTGTTTCTGTTTCACGGTCGCTCCTGAGCTGCTCTCCGCCGGTCAGACCAGCGCCACTGTCTCACGGCAGATCGCCAGCTCCTCGTTCGTCGGGATCACGGCCACCTTTACCTTCGAATCCGGCGTGGAGATCACGCAGTCGTCTCCGCGTCTGCCGTTCGCTTCCTCGTCCAGGGCAATGCCGAGATAGCCGAGATAGCCGACCACTTTCTTGCGCACGATCGGAGCGTTCTCGCCGATACCCGCCGTAAAGGCGATCGCATCCACTCCGTTCATCGCAGC
>CANQIW010000256.1 GCA_947624055.1 uncultured Lachnospiraceae bacterium | reverse complement strand
CGGTGGCGCTTTCGATGGCGAAGTTCGAGGTCGGCGGATTGAAGATCGGCTTCTCCTCGCTGCTCGTGTGTATGATGCTCGGCACCGTGTTCTGCAACATCTGTGATTTCTCGGAGGACATGATGGCGAGGGCGGACAAGTGGACGGCTCCGCTGTTCGTATTGTTCTTTGTGCTGAGCGGTGCGGAGCTGGAGCTCGGCGTGTTCGCGAACGTGGCGATCGTCGGTATCGGCGTGACCTATATCGTGTTCCGCTCCTTTGGCAAATACATCGGCGCGTTCTTTGGCGCGCGCTGGATGAAGTGCAGCGAGGAGATCCGCAAGTATCTCGGCATCACATTGCTCCCGCAGGCGGGCGTGGCGCTCGGCATGTCGATGACCGTGACCGAGACGATGGGCGAGGCCGGTCGGCTGATCCGCAACATCACGCTGTTCTCCGTGCTGATCTACGAGCTGGCAGGTCCTCTGATGACGAAGATCGCGCTGACGAAGGCCGGGGAGATCTCGCCGAGGCCGGAGATCGTCAAGCAGCCGAACCGCAAGGAGGCATAGGAAAGGCGCGCAAGCGGCGGATATTATCCCGAAGAGCTTTTGTGCTGAACAGAAGAATAAAAGAGGGCTGTTCCCGAAGCATACCGGAAATTCAGATGGTTTGCTCCGCGGACAGCCCTTTTTTGACGGAAGGCCGCAGCCTATCCTGGACGGACGTTTTGTGCTATTCTAAGATATCGTACCTGAAGTACTCGGACTGAGACAAAAAACAGTGAGAGCCATGAGAAGGAGGAACAAAGATATGGGCGACAGGAAAATGAAATGGATTCTGGACATTCTGGTGGACGTCTGCAGCGGTGTTCTGCTGGCGGCGGCGACCTACAGCTTCGCGATACCGGCCGGGTTTCCGATGTCCGGCGTGTCCGGTGTATCGCTGATCCTGTATCGCCTGTTCGGAACTCCGGTCGGTACAATGACCGTGCTTCTGAACATTCCGATCGCGCTTGCCTGCTATCGGACGCTGGGACGGCAGTTTTATCTGCGCTCGCTGAAGACTGTGGCGATCACCTCGGTGCTCATGGATGTGTTGGGGCCGCGGCTGCCGGTCTATCATGGGGAGCTGCTGCTCGCCGCAATCTGCGCGGGCGTGCTCTGCGGCGTCGCCTACGGCATCGTGTTTATTCGCGGCTCGTCGACGGGAGGTTTTGACTTCATTATCATGACGGTTCGGCATTATGAGCCTCAGCTCTCGGCCGGCAGGATCGCGTTTGTGCAGGACGCGGCCGTGATCGGGGCAGGCGCGGCTCTGCTCGGGAGCGTGGACGCGGCGATCTACGGCTGGATCCTGTCGTATCTGTATTCGCGCGTCATGGATCGGGTGCTCTACGGAGGAGGCGGTAAGCTGACGATGATCATCACAGACTATCCGCGGGAGATGGTGCGCGCGGTGGATGAGATTGCCGGGCGCGGCGCGACGATCCTCAAGGCGACGGGCGGTTACTCCGGCGAGGACAAGCAGGTGGTGCTCTGCGCGAGCAGCAACAAGGAGATGTATGCGATCCGCGGGCGCGCGCACGAGATCGATCCCGGTGCCTTTGTGATCATTGTGGAGTCGAACGAGGTGATCGGGGAGGGCTTTCAGGAGCCGGAGCAGGCGTAAGAATTCCACAGTTGTGCTTGTGAGCATCCCGAATCTGTGATACGATAGGTCAAGAATACGAAACGGAGAGTTTGCGTTATGATAAAGATTTTGATCGTAGACGATGAGGAGGCGATTGCGAACCTGATCCGCATGAATCTGGTGAAGGCCGGGTACCAGTGCGAGGTGGCCTCAGATGGGGAGGAGGCGGCCGACGCGATTGAGAATCGGCCGTTTGATCTGATCCTGCTCGACATCATGCTGCCGAAGCTGAACGGATACGAAGTGCTGGAATATGCGAAATCAATGGACATTCCGGTGATCTTTCTGACCGCGATGGGCGAGACGCAGCAGAAGGTGAAGGGATTGAAGCTGGGCGCAGAGGATTACATCGCCAAGCCGTTTGAGATCGCGGAGCTTCTGGCCCGAGTGGAGACGGTGCTGCGCAGGTATAAAAAGACGGAGAGCCATATCCGGATTCTGGATATCGAGATCGACACGGATTCGAGAAGCGTCCTGCAGGGCGGACATCCGGTTGACCTGACGACAAAGGAGTATGAGCTGCTCCTTCTGTTTGTGCGCAACAAGAACCGCGCGCTGTACCGCGAGACGATCTATGAGAACGTCTGGGGCGGAGAGTACAGCGGAACGGGGAGAACCGTGGATCTGCATGTGCAGCGGCTGAAGAAGAAGCTGGGACTGGAGGAACATATCACGGCAATCTACAAGGTGGGGTATCGATTCTCAGATGAGTAAGCGGTTCGCGCGGAAATGTGATGTGACATGACGGAATCCGGGAAATTCCGGCAGATTTTATCATGTGATTTGGAGAAATTCAGAAGATTGCGGCAGGCTTTGACGGGACAGGTACAGGGATGGAATCGGGCCGGAAGCCGGACCGGGAAAGGAGGGGTGCGATGCGGCTGTCATGGAAAATTTTCTTTATCACAACGCCGATTTTCGTGCTCTTTCTGACGTTTTTCGGCCTGTGGATGATCCAGGACAATTTCAGCAGCAGCCTGGATCGCGAGGTCGAGCGCTGCATGATCGAGAACCAGATGTTCCAGAATTCCTACGAGCTGACACTGCACAGCCTGTCTGAGGGACAGAGGGCGCAGGCGTCGGTCCGGCAGCTGGTCGAGAGCTTTCATCAGCGGGGCGACGAAGCGGGCGGGAACGCGCGGATCTACAGCGCGGACGGCGAAATCCTGTATCAGGACAACGCGCTCGCGGTGGAAAATTCGATCGCGGATCAGATGGACGAGGGGCACAACACCGGGTATGAGATCGTGCGGCAGGATGATGAGACTTACCTTGTCGTGCAGGCGAGGAGTGATTCCGGCGTCCGGATTGAGACGACAAAGAACATCTCCGAGATCTATGCGGGACGCTCGGCGATGTATGCGCGGTATCAGGTCGGCGTGCTGATCCTCTCAGTGCTGTTGGGCGGGGTGATCCTGCTGGCGCTGTTTCTCGTCATGCGCAATATGCAGAAGCTCTCCAGCGCGACGCGGCGCTTTGCGACAGGACGGTATGACACGCGGGTAAAGATCGGGAGTACAGATGAGATCGGGCGGCTCGCGGAGGATTTCAACTGGATGGCGAACACGATGAACACGCAGATGGAACAGCTTCAGAATGAGGTCGCCCGGCAGGAGGAGTTCACCGCCGCCTTCGCGCATGAGCTGAAGACGCCGCTGACGTCCATCATCGGGTACGCGGACACGATCCGGCAGATGGATCTCTCCCCGGAGGAGACGGACATGTGCGCGGATTATATCTTCCGGCAGGGC
>CANQIW010000255.1 GCA_947624055.1 uncultured Lachnospiraceae bacterium | reverse complement strand
TACGTGCTGCTGATGCTGTTGCCGACAAAATAGATCTCCGGCGTCCTGCGGATCTCCTTCGACACCATATTGTAAAAGCTGTGGCGCAGGAATTCGACCGCGGCTCTCGCTCCCAGATAGGAGCCGCCGATGCCGATCACAAGCAGCACCTCGCTGTCACTCTGGATCTTCGCTGCCGCCTTCTTAATCCGGGCGAATTCATCCTTGTCATACTCGACCGGAAGATCGATCCATCCGAGGAAATCGTTGCCGGCTCCTGTCCTTGACACCAGCAGCTCCTTCGCGTCCGCGACGATCTTCTTCATTGACGCCACTTCGTTCTCCGAGACAAAGCAGGCCGCCTTTGAATAGTCAAATGCCACTTTGTTTCCCATACCACAACATCTCCTTTTCGTGCTTTTCCGCATTTTTTCCGCATCTATTCTAGCAGACCTTCTCACCATGTGCAAGAGTCTTTTTCGAAAAGTCGCCGCGGTTTTTTTCGCTGGTAATTCCGACGTTCCGTGTTCCGGATAACCCGCCGTCGGAGCGGGTCAGGAGAGGAATTCCCTGAGCACCTCCCGCAGGATACGTTCCTGCTCCGCCGGATCCATGTGCCGCAGCAGCTCGGCGTTTCGTTCCCTCTCGCCTGCCGCCGCGGTTTCCTGCATCCCGGCCTTCACCCGCGCAAGATTCTCTTTGAGGTCGTTCTTCTCCCTCTGCGCACGGGTCTGTGTCGCCGCGCTCTCCTTTACCGTTCTCCGCTTCGTCTTGCGCCTGCTCTCGACCGAGACGATCGGAGCCGGCTCTTCCTCCGCGATCGCCTGCGCCGCGTCCTCGCTGTAATCGCGCACCGCACCGCTGTTCTCCAGATAATCGGCCAGCTGCACCTCCAAAAATCCGCGGCGATAACCGGTATCCGCGACAGCGTAGGAAGCGGCGACCAGGGCAGCGGCAAGAAGCCCCATCCAGAAATAGGAATTTCCGTTCACGACCGCGCCCCCGCCCCGTACAAAATATACGCTCCCGGCGAAGGCGCACAGCAGGCTGACCGATAGAAGCTCAACGCCGAGCCGTTTCCAGCGGTGCAGACCCATTCCCCAGAACCGATATTCCATCAGATTCTTCCGGATGAGGGCCTGTACATCTCCGACCTTCTCATTCAGATGTCTGCAATATTGGAACCGCTGCCGCAGCTGCTGCAAAAATTTTCCGTCGGGTTCCCCCGTGTTCCGCGTGTCCCTTATCAATCTGTCGTATACCTGTTTCAGGATCATCTGACTGGCGACCGCCGCTACGCAGGCCGCCGAGAGTAGATAGAGCAGCAAATTTCGCTCCATGATGAACTGTACCATGATAGACTCCCCCTTTTTGAGAATGCCAGAGCGCTGCAGTCGCTCAAGTATCGCCATTATAGCCGCATTTTCGGGGTTTGCAAAGAAAAATCGTTCGACAAATTCGCATGCCGAACGACCAAATCCGAGCCGCAAAAAAGCTCTCCGGGGAAGTCAGATTTTTTCTCAGGCTGAGAGATTTTCTGACATGAAATCCGATATGAAGTTCATTGAATATGAATCTTGCACCATTTCAGCTAAGCGGATCTCCTTCTTTCTCATTCTCCTGCGGCTCTTCCTCCAGCCTGGCCTGCTTTTTCCTGAACAGACCGGCCGAAAACTGCAGGACTGCAAAACATACGGTGAACGTGATCACCGCATATACCACCCCTGAGGCAAGAGAACCCGCGATCTTGTCCGGGAAGCGCTTCACCGTAAAAATGAAACCCAGTATCCCCGTGATAAGGGCGGCAGTCAGAGCGACGGCGAGGTTCGATGAAGTATTCGGCTTCAGGCGGCGGTCCCAGATCCCCTGGCTGAGGCATCCCACGGCTATGTACAGTGCAAGCGCCGCAAAGACAATACACTCTCCCGCAAGATTCCTGAAATCAAGATCAAAAAATATCCTCTGCGCCACTATGACGGCAACCAGTCCCCAGAAAGCCAGCCAGCATCCGTTGTGCTCAATCCGCAGCAGCGTCTGCTCCTGCCTTTCGTCCAGATTGTTTTTGTTTTTCTTCATTTCCATCATCCTCCCAGAATAGATCGTTCAACGTAGTGTCCAGCGCCCTGCAGATCGCGATACAGAGCTTGAGCGAAGGATTGAATTCGCCCGCTTCGATCAGGCCTATCGTCTGCCTGGTAACGCCCACCTTCCCGGCAAGCTTTGTTTGGGAGATATCCAATTCGATGCGCCTGAATTTCATTTTCAGATTTCTCATTGTCCACCTCCTGTTGACAAGCATACACCATATTGGGAGAAATGTAAAGTATATATTGCATTTCTTTTATATAAATTGCATTGCCTGAAGTATCAGGGAGAGTATTTGGAGGTCACGCAAAATGAGCTTGCTCCATCACGTCCGATCGTCCAAAAACTGCCTGACCGCCGATTTATAATATTTAAATTACGCGCCTGCGAGCATCCCTTCCACAAGCCGGACGCTGTGCGCGACCGCTTTTCTCTCGAAGGTCGGGTAGTCCTCCGAGGCGCTGTCGTCCGCCTTGTCAGAGATCGCCCGGATGATCACAAAAGGAATTTCATTCAGGTATGCGGTCTGCGCGATCGCCGCGCCCTCCATCTCCGTACAGTAACCGTGAAACAGCCCGCTGATGCGCTCCTTGACGACCTTGTCCGCGACAAACTGATCTCCGCTTACCACGCGCCCGCGGAACACCCTGATATCGGGGTTCACCTTCTGACAGGTTTCCTCCGCCAGCCTGGCCAGCTCCTCGTCCGCCTCGAAGGAGAACACGTCCATCTGCGGGATCTGCCCCGGCTCATAACCAAAATTCACGGCGTCCATATCATGGTGTACGACGTCGGTCGAAATCACGATATCTCCGATGTCGATGTCCGCGTTCAGCGAGCCTGCGATCCCGGTATTGATCACGGCGTCCACCTGAAACTCATCGACCAGAATCTGCGCGCAGACTGCCGCGTTCACCTTGCCGACGCCGCTGCGCACGACCACAACCTCCCGCCCGTTCAGAATACCCTCGCAGAAATTCATTCCGGCTTTCTTCACCTCGCGCCGGATATCCATATCCTTTTTAAGCTGCTCTACCTCTATGTCCATCGCACCGATGATGCCTGTCTTGTTCATAATGTAAGAACTCCTTTTCGAATGATATAATCCTGTTTTCTATTGTTCTGTCAGCAGATTGCCGCAGACCGTCTGCTTTCACCCGATCCATTTTCCTGCTCTTTTCGCGCCCACATCGCAGCCGGGCTCTCTTATTCCTCTGCCGCCTGCGCAGCAGCGTTCGCGGTATCATTAAATTCCTTCACCGCCTGCGGGATATCCGCTCCGTCTCCAATCTCCTGCAGCATGCTCCACCACGCCGTGCGCGCGTCCGCCCAGCCGGGCGTCACCTGATAATAATCGCCGAGATACTGTGTGAAGACGCT
>CANQIW010000254.1 GCA_947624055.1 uncultured Lachnospiraceae bacterium | reverse complement strand
CTGCTCGGGCCTTACGCGGGATTCCTGACGATGATCGGGGTGCTGCTGATCCAGTGCCTGCTTTTCGCGGACGGCGGACTGCTGGCGCTCGGCTGCAACATCTGGAACATGGCGTTTTACGGCTGTTTTGTCGGCGCGTTATTGATATGGAAGCCGATGATGAAAAATGGAATGTCGCGGGCGAAGATCATTGCCGCGTCGATCCTTGGCTGTGTGCTGACGCTGCAGCTCGGCGCGTTCTCTGTCACGCTGGAGACGCTTGCATCCGGCGTCACAGAGCTCCCATTTACTACATTTGTAGCGACGATGCAGCCGATCCATCTGGCGATTGGTTTTGTGGAAGGGCTGATCACGGCGGCGGTGCTCGTGTTCGTGCACGAGGCGAGACCGGAGCTGCTGTTCGGAGCTTCCCGGGCGGAGCAGAAGGAAGGCAGATTTACCTTTAAGAAAACGCTCGCGATCCTTGCGGTGGCGGCTGCGCTGATTGGCGGTCTGCTGTCGCTCGTGGCGTCGTCCTTCCCGGACGGACTGGAGTGGTCGATCGAGCGCATCACGGGCTCCACGGAGCTGGACGCGGCAGGCGGCGTCTATCAGGCGGCGGGTTCCGTCCAGGAATTCACCTCCCTGCTTCCGGACTATGCGTTCAAGGGCTCAGAGTCGGCGCTCGGGACGACGTTCTCCGGCATCGTCGGGTGTCTGGTCGTCGTGGCGGTCTGCGTCGGAGCGTGCTATTTATTCAAATTTTTTAGAAAGAAAAAGTCGTCATGAGTAAAATCGGAAATGCGATCCATGAGATTCATCAGATGGATACCTTAGCCGCAAGAGACCAGTGGGTGAACCGGATTCACCCGCTGGTTAAATTTGTCTTAACAGTCGGCTATATTATGACGGTGGTATCCTTCCCCAAATACGACGTGATCGGGCTGGCAGGAATGGTGGTCTACCCGATCGCGCTTTTTTTGCTGTCCGATCTTTCGTTTTGGGACAGCGTCAAGCGGCTGCGGCTGGTGCTGCCCCTCGTGTGCTTTGTGGGAATTATGAATCCGTTTTTTGACAGAAACGTCGTTCTGATCGGCGGAGTCCACGTGAGCGCGGGGGTTCTGTCCATGCTCACGCTGATCATGAAGGGCGTGTTCAGCGTGCTTGCCTCGTATTTGCTGATCGCGACGACCTCGGTCGAGAAGCTCTGCTACGCGTTTCGGCTTCTGCACATCCCGAAGGCGATGGTGACACAGTTCATGCTGACCTACCGCTATATCACGGTTCTGCTCGGCGAGGTGAACCGGATCACGCAGGCATACGCCCTGCGCGCGCCGAACCAGAAGGGCGTGCATTTCAAGGTGTGGGGCTCGCTTGCCGGGCAGCTGCTTTTGCGCAGCATGGATCGGGCGGAGGACGTGTATGAGAGCATGCTGCTGCGCGGCTACCAGGGGGACTACGGCTACATGCGGGAGCGCATTGCCGTGCGCCCGCCGGATGTGATATATTTGATCGTGTGGGCAGGGGTGTTCGCGCTGTTCCGTCTGTGTCCGGTGATGCTGGTGATCGGTACCTTTTTTGTCCATTAAAATTTTCATAGTACGAGCCGTCGAGGGACGGCAGAACGGAGAATCACTATGAGCCATATACACATTGACGTGGAGCATGTAAATTTTGCATATGAGAACGGCAAAACGATTCTGTCGGACGTTTCTTTCCACGCGTCTGAGAATGACTCCATCGGACTGATCGGGGCGAATGGCGTCGGGAAGTCTACCCTGCTGAAATTGCTGGTGGGGCTGAATCTGAATTACGAGGGCTCGATCCGGGTGATGGACATTCCGGTGGAGAAGCAGACGCTCTCGCAGGTTCGCTCCCGGATTGGCTATGTGTTCCAGGATTCGGACAGCCAGCTGTTCATGACGACGGCGTATGAGGACGTTGCTTTCGCACCCAGGAACTACGGGCTGCCGGAGGACGAGGTGCAAAAGCGCGTGGAGCAGGCGCTGTGTATGACGGGGATCGAGCATCTGCGGGACAAGCAGATCTATAAGATGTCCGGCGGTGAGAAAAAGCTGGTGTCGATCGCGACGATCCTGTCCATGACGCCGGATATCATTCTGATGGACGAGCCCTCGATCGCGCTCGACCCGTGCAACCGCAGAAATCTGATCCGCATCCTGAATTTCTTCGAGCACCTGAAGATCATCGCGTCCCACGATCTGGACATGATCCTCGATACCTGCTCGCGCACAATCCTCATGGCGGACGGGAAGATCATCCGCGACGGGGAGACGAAGGAAATTCTCTCGGATCGGAAGCTGCTGGAGGAGAATGGGCTGGAGCTGCCGCTGTGTATGCAGGGATCTGCAGCTGGATGAATGGATATGGAGCTGCCGCTGTGCATGCAGGGATTAGCAGATGGTTGAGTGGATAAGAAGTACAGGAGCAGCGAGTAAGGTTCCGGCCATATGCAGAGACTTACAAATGAATCTGCATGTATCAGAGCAGACAGGCACAGAAAACAGCAGAGAGAGGATAGACTCACGTGCGGAAGGATGTCGGCGAATGAATAAAAAAGAGGTTCCCGCGCACATCGAGGTGCGCGGCGCAAAGGTGCATAATCTGAAAAATATTGATGTAGACGTTCCGCTGAACCAGGTGGTCGGGATCGCCGGGGTGTCCGGTTCCGGGAAGTCGTCTCTTGCGCTGGGCGTTCTGTACGCAGAGGGCTCCAGACGATATCTGGAATCGCTTTCCACCTACACGAGGCGGCGCATGACGCAGGCGGAGAAGGCGCAGGTCGACGAGGTACTGTATGTTCCGGCGTCGCTGGCGCTGCGCCAGAGACCGGGCGTGCCGGGGATCCGCAGCACCTTCGGGACAGGGACGGAGCTTCTGAACAGCCTGCGGCTGATGTACTCGCGGCTTGGCTCGCACCGCTGCCCGAACGGGCATTACGTGCCTCCGTCGATGAATGTGGCGGCTGAGCGGGAGCTGGTCTGCCCGGAGTGCGGCGAGCATTTTTACGGACCGGGTGCGGAGGATCTGGCGTTCAATTCCACGGGCGCCTGCCGCTGCTGCGACGGGACGGGAACGGTCCGCACAGTGGACGAGTCCACGCTGGTGCCGGACGATTCGCTCACGATCGACGAGGGCGCGGTCGCGCCGTGGCAGACGCTGATGTGGTCGCTGATGAAGGACATTGCCCGCGATCATCTGGGCGTCCGTACGGACGTGCCGTTCCGTGATCTGACCGAGCGGGAGAAAGAGGCAGTGTTCCACGGCGAGGCGAAAAAGTACCATCTGCTTTACCACAACGAGAAGACGAACACGGCGGGGGAGATGGATTTCACCTACTACAACGCGATTTACACAGTTGAGAACGCGCTTTCCCATGTGAAAGATGAGAAGGGCATGAAGCGTGTGGAGAAGTTCCTGAAAGTCGGACCGTGCCCGGAGTGCGGCGGCAGCAGGCTTTCGGACGCGGCGCGCGCGCCAAGGTTGCGGGGGATCTCCCT
>CANQIW010000253.1 GCA_947624055.1 uncultured Lachnospiraceae bacterium | reverse complement strand
ACGATCACGTCCGCCTCCTGCAGATAGCGCATCCCCCGCAGCGTGATCAGATCCGGCGCTCCTGAGCCGGCCCCCACAAAATGTACCATATACTTTTCCTCTCATTTTTCTTGTAATTCACAGATCCCTTGCAGAAACTTTCGACTGCGTCATAGATACACCGGGTTACAACTGTGCAGATTCCCGAATCCTCTGCAAGAGCTCCTCCGCACCCTCTGTCTGCGCCAGATAACCATACTCCGTGGAAAACAGGATCGCCTCCGTCTGCAATGCTTCCCCTGCTCTGTGCCGAAGGTAATAACGCACCCGTTTTGCCGCCAGCTCCATCGTCTGCCGCATCAGCCCGGCCTGTCCGAGAATCCCAAGCGCCTCATCGGTCGTCTCCGTCTCAAGGATGCGGCGAGCTGTCTCCGAGTCCGCCCCGGCGCGCAGCGCGAACGCCGCCATCAGCTCCGCCCGGGCGTCCGCCTCGCGCGAATGTGTGTTCATGATTCCGCCGGCCACCTTGATGAATTTCCCGATATGCGCCACGAACAGAATGCCCTTTATCCCGAGCTCGACCGCCATATCCAGCGTCTGTCCCACATAATTGCTGCACTTCATGGCGTTTGACAGATCCAGCTTCAATTTGTTTCCCGCGAATGTTTCCCCGTAATTGCCCGGTGTGAGGATCAGGTACTCCCGCCCGTTCGCCTTGTGCATCTCCATCTCCAGTCGAATGCTCGCCAGCAGCGCCTCCTCGCTCATCGGCACGACGATCCCGCTCGTGCCAAGGATCGAGATCCCGCCCTCGATCCCGAGGCGCGGATTAAAGGTCTTCCTGGCCGCCTCCTCGCCGCCCGGCACGGAAATAACGACTTCAAGTCCTCCGCAATAATCAAAATCCCGGCAGACTTCTGTCACCGCCTCGCGGATCATCCGCCGCGGCGTCTCGTTGATCGCCGCCGCGCCGACCGGCTGCTGCAGACCCCTTCGCGTCACCCGTCCGATTCCCTTTCCACCATCGATAGAGATTTCCGGCTGTGTCAGGCGCTTCACCGACGCGTACACCAGAAGTCCGTTCGTGACGTCCGGATCGTCCCCACCGTCCTTGCGCACCGCGCACGAGGCTCTGCCGTCCTCCAGCTTCGCGTCCAGAATCTCCAGCCGCAGCAGAATCCCTTTTGGCGTCATCAGCGGAATCTCCCGCTGCACACAGCCGGAAAAGAGCATCAGTGCCGCCGCCTTTGCCGCTGCCGCGGCGCAGGAACCGGTCGTGTAACCGCAGCGCAATTTCTTATTATTCTTCAGAACGTAGGTCGTCTCCAGACCGGTCTTTCCCATATCAAACTACCGCTTTCCAAATTTAAAACCGTGCAAACCGCGCAACGATACATACTGTTTTCATCACTACAGATTCGCGGATATCCCAAATCCAAAACACAAAAAATCCTGCCTCCGAAGAGACAGGACACCTGCAAAAATCCTCGATCCACTATTCCCCAGGCTCAGGAAAATCTGTAACCGATCTATTATCCTGTCATACCTCGTGACATCAATGATAATAAGTCGCAAGCAGGCTTCCTGGCTCACAGATCGCCGCCTTTCACACCCCTTCCCGGTCGCCCAGTGGACTGCTGTGAAAAACTCCCTGTTTACAGTTGCGGGACAGCACAGGCCTTGCACCTGTTTTCCTTTTGACCGCAGACCGCGGCACTCACAACCGATATATTTTTCTTAAGTTCTGATGGTATCTTAGCCGACTGATTTCAAAAAGTCAAGGAATAAATCCGCCGGCGCTTTTATGCTGCGGGTTGCGGCAATGACCAAATAATCGCGCGGCATTTTTTCACAGATACCGCCCGGTGACGCTTTCCCGCTTCGCCCGGATCTCCTCCGGCGTCCCGCACGCGACGATCCGGCCGCCGTGAACGCCGCCGCCCGGACCCATATCGATGCAGTAATCCGAATTGCGGATCACGTCGAGGTCGTGCTCGATCACGATCACCGTCGCCCCGCTGTCGGTCAGATGGCGGAACACCTTAAGCAGCGTCTGCACATCCAGCGGATGCAGCCCGATCGTCGGCTCATCGAACACGAACACCGAATCTTCCTGCCCTCTGCCCATCTCGCTGGCAAGTTTCAGGCGCTGCGCCTCGCCGCCGGACAGGCTCGGCGTCTCCTCCCCGAGCGTCAGATAGCCAAGCCCCAGGTCATGCAGCACCTGAAGCTTCCGCTGCACATTCGGGAGATCGGCACAGACAGCAAGCGCCTCGTCCACACTCATATCCATCAGCTCGGGCAGGGAATATGCTTCTGTCTGTCGCTTCCCCAAGCTTAACTTCGGAACCCGCTTCACCAGATACGCGTCCTTCGCGTAGCGCGAGCCGCGGCAGTCCGGGCAGGGAATGTCCACATCCGGCAGGAACTGCACGTCCAGGCTGATCGAGCCCGTGCCGTCGCAGAGCGGGCAGCGCAGTTTCCCTGTGTTGTAGGAAAAATCGCCCGCCTTGTAGCCTCTGTTCTTCGCATCAGCGGTCCGCGCGTAGACCTTGCGCAGCTCGTCGTGCACGTCGGCGTAGGTCGCGACCGTGGAGCGCACGTTGATGCCGATCGGCGTGGCGTCGATCAGCTTGACGTGCTGAATCCCCGGGGCTGTGATCGAGCTCACATGCCCGGGCAGTTTTTCACCCTTTATCATCGCATCCAGCGCAGGGATCAAACTTTCCAGGATCATCGTCGTCTTCCCCGAGCCGGAAACCCCTGTGACGCAGATCATCCGCCCCTTCGGGAAGTCCGCCTCGAGCGGCTGCACCGTGTGGATCTGCGACGTGGACAGATGGATGGTTCCGAGTGAAAACAGTTCCTCGCGCGGTACATCCTGCCGCAGGTCGATCACGGACTTTCCGGATAAGAATCCCCCGATACGGGACGCCGGGTTTTGCTCAATTTCCGGAATCGTCCCCTCGGCGATGACCGTGCCGCCGTCCGCGCCAGCTTCCGGTCCCAGCTCAATCAGCCAGTCCGCATGTGAGAGGATGCTCGTGTCGTGATCCACCAAAATAACCGAATTCCCGTCCGCGATCAGATCGTCCATCACGCCCGTCACGCCCTCGAGGTTCGCCGGGTGAAGCCCGATGGACGGCTCGTCCAAAACATAGAGGACTCCGGTCGTCCGGTTCCGCACCGCGCGGGCAAGCTGCATCCGCTGGCGCTCCCCGGTCGAGAGCGTCGACGCCTCGCGGTCGAGCGTCAAATAGGAAAGTCCAAGATCCATCAGCCGTTTTGCCGCGTGCTGGAAAGATTCGCAGATGCTCGCCGCCATCGGGCGCATCTCCTCTGGGAGCGATCCCGGCACGCCGTCCACCCAGTCGATCAGATCCGCAAGCGTCATCCGGCAGGCGTCCGCAAGGGAGATCCCCCGCAACCTTGGCGCGCGCGCCGCGTCCGAGAGCCTGCTGCCGCCGCACTCCGGGCACGGTCCGACTTTCAGGAACTTCTCCACACGCTTCATGCCCTTCTCATCTT
>CANQIW010000252.1 GCA_947624055.1 uncultured Lachnospiraceae bacterium | reverse complement strand
AACACTGCTTCGGAATAAGGGGGCGGATGTGAATGCTGCAATTAACTGATGGTATGCTTCTTTATCACGGAAGCTATTGTGAGGTGAAAACCCCGGATCTTGCAAAGTGTGCGAACTACAAGGATTTTGGAAGAGGATTTTATCTGACCTCATCGAAAAAACAGGCCAGGGACTTCACAGGCACATCAATGAAGAAGGCAAGGGCACAGGAAATCATTAATGGGACACAGGATTATGGTGTGATTTCTGTCTTTCGCTATCACGCGGTTCAGGGAGTGTCAGACTATATTTTTCGCCATGCTGATGCTGACTGGCTGCATTGTGTGGTCGGGCACAGAAAGGCAGATACGTTCCCGGCTATGGTTGAAGAAATGAAGAAATATGATGTAATCGGCGGGAAGATTGCGAATGATGCAACAAATGTCACGATCCTGACTTATCTGGTCGGAGCTTATGGCACGGTGGGCAGTGACGAGGCTGATCGGTTATGTATCGGAAGGCTGATTCCGGAGCGTCTAAAGGATCAGTTTTGTTTCAGAACTGCGCGAGGGCTGCAATGCCTGTCGTTTGAGGGAAGTGAACGAGTATGGAAAAACTGAGGGACGTAACAGAAGAACAGAAAAAATTTGCGATCGACGCATTGGTTACATTGGTAGTAGAAGAACTTGGCCGGGATTCCGAACTTGTCCCAGCCGTGATCTTAAAGGATTTTGTAATGTCCAGGACGGGCGCTTTGCTGTATGATGAATCATCGAAATTGTGGGGTTATGGTCCATCCTATATCGCGGACATGTATAAAAAGGAAAAATGCTTAGACAACAAGTAGTATCCGGCGGTCTCAAAAGACAGCGGTCAGTGTGATATAATTTAATCAGTAAAATATTTAACGAAATCCGTGATGTATCGTATCAATAATCATGAAAGCAAAAATCAGGACGGATTGACATAGCGCTGGCGAAGGCGAGGCCGTTTGGGAAGCGCTTTCGTCTGTCGGAAAGGAGATCGAATATGGACAAACAGAATGAAACAAACCAGAGCCGGGAGGCTAAAGAAAAGATCATGAAGGGATTTTTCGCGGCGCTGAAGGATCAGGAGAATGAGCCGCCGAAACCGAACGAGCTGGATTCCACCTGCGGCGTTGGCGACGATGAGTTTGTACGCCGTTTCCGGGAGACGATCCGGCAGGAGAATGAGGCGAACCAGAGCCAGGGACTTCCTGTCACGGGTTACGACCGTGAGAGGAAGGCGTCCTACATCGAATATTCGGATGGGAGGCGAGAGTATGGAGATGAAGCCTGAGATCATCGTCTTTGCGGGTCCGAACGGCAGCGGAAAGAGCACAGTGACGAAAACAGCGAAGATTATCAATCCCTACATCAATGCGGACGACATCAAGCGGGCGACGCAGAGCACGGATCTGGAGGCGGCTGAGCTGGCGGAGGATATGCGTGAGTATGTCCTGGACGTCCACAAGAGTTTTACCTTTGAAACGGTGCTGTCCACTGCCCGGAATATTGACCTGCTGCGCAGGGCGAAGGAGCAGGGATATTTTATCCGCTGTATCTATGTCCTGACCTCGGACGTTAATATCAACATCCACCGCGTGATGCGCCGCTTTGCGTCCGGCGGGCACGACGTCCCTGTCGAGAAGATCAAAGCGCGGTACGCGCGTTCGCTTGGACAGGTTCCGGAGCTTCTGAAGGTATGCGACATCTGCCACATTTACGACAACACGGACGTCCCATTCCGGATCTTCAAGAAGAGGAAGGAAGCGTATTTCTACTGGGAGAACGAATTCTGGAGCAGGGAGGACATCGCGAAGCTGACCGGGTACGCGCTCGGCTGAAGAGATTATATTTGCGAGGTTCTTTGTGTTTCTGTTTTTAAAGGTATAAATAAATATTTGTTTACTTTTTGTATGTTTTTGATATAATAGTAAATGAGAGAGGAGGATTCTCATGAACTTTGCATGCATGACATCGGAAAGCGTATGTACCAGAAAGAATGTGAAGAAGGCAAAAAAAATGTCGCCGGGGATGAAGGCAAGAAGAGATTATATCAGGAGTCATGATTTTTCGATTCATGCGGATTCTTCCGGAAGGTGCGATATAAAAGTTTCGAAACGAGGTTTAGATGATTAAACTAAATATTCAAAGAATAAAACCGGAATTAGAGCCTGTTATTCAGGCATTTAATTCCGGTAATCAATATCTGGATAATTTTATAAAAAGCAGTGCAGCAAACAATGACAGTATAGGGAAAACATACTTGCTACTATCTGATGACGAAAAAATATTGATCGGTTATTATAATATCACGGTGGGAAGCCTAGATATCATCGACAGTGGAATACATAGGAAAATAGGCGGATGTGTTCATATAAATTGTTTTGCCTTGGATAACCGATTTCATAAGCAAGTAGAAATAATAGGCGAGAATGAAGAAAAGATTTATACCAGTGATCTGCTTTTGGACGATTGTCTGCAACGGGTAGAACAACTTCGCAGGGAATATGTGGGGATTGCGTTTGTGACATTAAATTCTACGAGAGAAGGGATTTGGCTATATACCAGAAATGATTTTGAACCGTTGGAAGAAGACATGTTTTTCTCAATAGAGGATTCTGACTTGAAGTGTACGCAGATGTATTTGCCATTAGAGTTGGAAGAATAACGGAAGTTTTTGAGAAGAAAATGACAAAGGCATGAAGCGGGGCGGGAGCAGCTTGTTCTCGCCTCATTTTCTTTTCGGGCACAGGCGATGGCGTTCCGCAAGGAGCTTCTGGCCGATTCGACAAGGGCGATCGAAGCGCTCGCGGGCGAGAAGCTGCCGGAGGACTTTAAGCTCAAGGTGATCGAGAATGATCCTGCCTACACGGCGACATGGTTCTGTCTGAGGCTTATCCGAATCTTTTTTGGGTTTCATAAACGCCATGTTCAGTCATAGAAAGAATCAGAAGTCGTTTCAAGTGCGGGAACGAAAGGATTTTTCGTGACGTTTTCTTAATCTGGCAGCAGTAGTGGTGTTGCCAAACTGTTGCTAGATTTATGTTTTCAATTATTGACATTAAAACGGTATTTGTTTATAATTATGAACATAACATATGTTCGGACGGTGAGTGAAGATGAAAAAAGCGGCGTATAATATCCTGCCTGCGACGGAGACGATACTGAAGACTATGGGCGAGCAAATCAAATGGGCGAGACTCAGGCGTAATCTTCCGGCGGAACTGGTGGCGGAGCGCGCAGGAATAAGCCGCGCGTCTCTGTGGAAAGTGGAGTCCGGCAACCCGGCGGTCGCGATGTGAATATATGCGGCAGTGCTTCACGCATTGAACAATATGGACAAGGATCTGCTGCTCGTTGCCCGCGACGATGAGATGGGCAGGAAGATGCAGGATCTGAATCTGATGACAAGGAAACGGGCGGCCAGGAGGAAAACGTGATGGCGGCGGTCTCCAATACGGACGACCACCTCAGGAACCATGCGTTTCTTTTGACGGAGAAAGGGTGG
>CANQIW010000251.1 GCA_947624055.1 uncultured Lachnospiraceae bacterium | reverse complement strand
TACCGGCGCAAAGCGAGCTTCCACGTAATCCAGGTTATCCGCCTTCGCGCTTTTCATGAAATCATACCCGGCGTATTTCAAATGCTCCGCCGACTGGATGCACTCAAACGGCAGCGCGAATTTCGCCAGGTACTCGGCAAGGTTCCGACAGTCCGGCTCTACCTGCAGTTCTTCCATACTCACCTTGCGCCCCAGCACATCCTCAACAAAACTGTGGGACAGCGAGCCGTCCAGATGACAGTGCAGATCCAGCCTCGGCATGCGAACCCTGCCCGCTGAAACATTTTCCATGCTGCTCATCCCCTCACTTCTTTTATCCTCTTCTGCTACCCGATTGTACCATATTATGCACCTCATCTCAATAAATCTTTTTATTGTGCAAACAGAAAAAGTATGCTATAGTGCTCCTGTAATTGTATTGTATCCCGAATCGGGGATAGGCAGATTCACCGTACATAAGGATTTTATCCGCGCCCGCGGCACTGCACCTTCAAAAAAGGGCAATAACCGCCTGCGTGCCCGCGTCCGGCTTTCTGCGCATCGTCACCCGGGGAATAATAACAAGGAGGAATTTCATTATGAAAACAAAGTTTTCTGTCTCGCAACTCGTCATTCTGGGTCTCATGACCGCCATCCTGCTGCTCATGGCATACACCCCGCTCGGCTATCTGAATATCGGACCGCTCGCCATCACGTTCAACGTGATTCCGGTGGCGATTGCCGCGATCACACTCGGCCCGGTCGGCGGCGCGATCGCCGGCGGCGTGTTCGGTCTCACCAGTTTTTTGCAGTGCATCGGCGTGGGCGGCACGAGCGCGATGGGCGTCATCCTGTTCGGCATCAATCCGGTGCTTGCGTTCATCCAGCGATTCGTTCCGCGCGTGCTCGACGGTTTCCTGCTCGGCTACATTTTCCGGGCTGTGAGAAAGTTCTCGAACGTCTCCGTCGCCTGTCTGGCGACCGGTTTCTGCTCGGCTTTCCTGAACACGCTGTTCTTCATGGGCGCGCTTATCCTGCTCTTTGGAAATACTGAATACATGCAGGGTCTGATCGGTGGGAAGAACGTGATACTGTTCGTCTGCGGCTTTGTCGGCATCAATGCTGTCTTTGAGATGCTCTCGTCGACGATCATCACAGGCGCGGTCGGACTGGCACTTTACAAGGCGCGCTTCGTGCCCGGCACGACAACCCGGGATGCGGTCGCCTAGCGGCAGTCGACGTTTACTCAGGGCGCAGAGGTAAGTCCGGGAGCGGCCAGGGAAGCGCCACATATGGCAGTGCTCTGTTATCGGATAAAAATTTCAGCGTTAAGGGGGATCTGCCATGATTCTGGCTGTTGACATCGGAAATTCGAATATTGTGCTGGGCTGCTTCGAGGGTGAGCAGATCCATTTTATCGAACGGCTTTCGACGAATCAGGACTCGACCTCGCTCGAGTACACGGTCCTGATCAAGAACATCCTCGAGCTCAACCACCTGGATAATCTCTCGTTCCAGGGCGGTATCATCTCATCGGTGGTTCCCTCGGTGACGCAGACGATCAAGGACGCGATGAACCGGCTGACGCAGGCGCCTGTCATGGTTGTTGGCCCCGGTATCCGCACCGGCCTGAAAATTTTGCTGGACAATCCGGCGCAGCTCGGCAGCGACCGGGTGGCCGACGCGATCGCCGCGATCCACGAGTATCCCTGTCCCCTGATCATTGTCGACATGGGGACTGCCACGACGATATCCGTCATCGATCGGGAAAAGAATTTTCTCGGCGGCATGATCATCCCCGGACTCAGGGTTTCGCTGGAATCGCTCACAATGCATACCTCGCAGCTCCCGAAGATCAGCCTGGATCCGCCGAAAAGGACGATTGGCTCCAACACGGTGGACTGTATGCGCAGCGGCATCATCTACGGCACTGCGGCGGGCATCGACGGCTCCATCGCGCGCATCGAGGAGGAACTCGGCGAGAAATGCACCGTCATCTCCACAGGCGGAATGGCCAAGACGATCATCCCTTTCTGCAGGCGCGAGATCATCATCGACGACCTGCTGCTGCTGAAGGGGCTTATGCTCATTTACAACAAAAACCGGAAAGGCTGACTGTCAATATCAGCCGTTTCCGGTTAAAAATTCATTTGACAACTTGCCTGTTGTATGCTATAAATATTTGGTGAGTTGTCACATAGGGGTTTGGTCAAGTGGTATGACAGGAGTCTCCAAAACTCTTAGTGGGAGTTCGATTCTCTCAACCCCTGTATGTAAGAAGCCGGAAATGCTTATAAAATAAGCGTTTTCGGCTTTCTCTTCATGTGCAGGATTTCTGATATTTTTCTTTTCGTGCTTTTCTGAACGGATATAATATGGTAAAATCGAAAAACAGAAGGGAAACGCGCTGGACTATGCAGATGAGTGAGAGAGGGATGAGTGATTTTTTATGTATGAGTTAGAGCAGGCGGGGCAGGACAGCTTCTACATTCAGAGCCCGGCGAAGATCGGGCTGTTTCGGATCAATGAGAAGGAAGTATGCCTGATTGACAGCGGGAGCGACAAGGAGGCAGGGCGGAAGATCCGGCAGATCCTGGATAAGAACAGCTGGCGGCTGACCGCCATTTTCAACACGCACTCGAACGCCGATCACATCGGCGGCAACAGATACCTGCAGGGACAGACTGGCTGCAAAATCTACGCGCCGGGGATCGACTGTGACTTTACGAACCATCCGATTCTCGAACCGGCGTTCCTCTACGGGGGATTCCCGCCGAAGGAACTGCGGCACAAGTTCCTGCTCGCGCAGGAGAGCGAGGCGGAGCCCCTGACACAGGAACGGCTCCCGGAAGGTCTGGAGCTGATCTCTTTGCCGGGACATTTTTTCGATATGGTCGGGTTCCGCGCGCGGGACGATGTCGTCTATCTGGCGGACTGTCTGTCCAGTCAGGCGACGCTCGAAAAATATCAGATCGGATTTGTGTACGACGTGGCGGCGTATCTGGCGACACTGGAGCAGGTGAAGGCGATGAAGGCTGCCCTGTTCGTCCCGGCGCATGCGGAGCCGACGGAGGACATTGCGCCGCTCGCGCAGTACAACATCGACAAGGTACAGGAGATTGCGAACCGTATCGTACAGATCTGCCGCGAGCCGATCGGGTTTGAGGCGGTGCTTCGGCGGCTGTTTCTGGATTACGGACTTGTGATGAATTTCGAGCAGTACGCGCTCGTCGGGAGCACGGTGCGCTCCTACCTAGCGTGGCTGAAGGATACGGGACGGCTGGAGGCGCTGTTCGAGGACGCGCAGCTTCTGTGGAGGGCTGTGTGAGAAGACATTACAGACGATGGAGCCATAACTTGCCGAAGCAGAGATTTTGAGAAGAATCTGATCAGAGAATTTTAGAAAGTAAGTTCAAGGATAGAGCGGAGAAGAAATACATGCGTTTGTGAGAGCAGATATAATGCTGCTGTCAGGATAGGCGGACAATCACAGACGGGTTGATGGTAATAGTATGGAAAGCAGAAGGTGACAGGATGCTACAGGGAAAAACAGT
>CANQIW010000250.1 GCA_947624055.1 uncultured Lachnospiraceae bacterium | reverse complement strand
AATGGTGATTTCACTGTTCCAGCGAATGCGGCATGTGTTCATAGGATTCCGTATTCCTTCATCAACTGCTTCTGGTAGGCTGGATCATCCATAGAACGCATCAGGTCATCCATACGGTTATCACCGAGCAGCCGTCTATTGAGCTGATTGACACGTTCCTGCCCTTGGGATATACCCTGAGAGATACCTTGAGATATGCCCCGAGACATGCCTAAGGCGATACCCTCGTCCATTCCTTCACTGCGTATGGTCGCCATGTCGTGTTCGTACATTTCCCGCCCTTCACACTGCAGGCGGATCTTTTCATCTTTGGTAAGGATGCGCAAATGCGTCGATGCTTCCCGAATCGCTTCGTTTTTCTCTGCCAGCATTTTGATCTCCTCCCATGTGGTGGCCCGGAGCAGCCGCGCCCAGAGGTATCTCTCTGAGGAACGCTCGTTCTCCGGAACGTTATCTGTTTGACTTAAGTCTAACACACGCAGGGAGAAATCGCCAGTAAAAATATGAATATCTTCTATGTTTTCCGCGTTTTCGATGTCTGCGAGCTCATATTTGCTGTAAAACCTGTTCAAGCCCGGGAATGGGGATTCATTTAAGATGCCGATATGTACGGCGGGCAGGATTTCGCTGTAATTCTGGCCGCGCTCGATGTTGCAGTAGAGACGGCAGAGGTAGAAAAGAGCTCTCTTGGGCCAGGCCTTGTAGGGGTACATCTGCATCTCGAGATTGATCATCCGGTCGTTGTTCATACAGACGCGGACGTCCATGATGCAGGTTTTGTTGTCAATGGCTTCGCCGAGGATGATGGGATTGAGGATCTCGCAGGATTGAATCTCCTCGTATGGGACGGGGAGGAGGGCGGCGAGGAGGTGCCGCAGGGTGTCGTTGCTGCTCTGCATGAGCGCGCGGAACATGTAGTCGTTGGTGAGCGGGTAGTCGAGCGGGCCGCTCATGTTCTGCAGAAAATCTGTGTTTAGGTTCATGAGAAATCTCCTTTCCGGTACAAAATGGTGTGGTATGTGCGATCAGCACCTTTTGGCGTTCGTATTCTTGCAGCATTTGTAAGGGAAAAGCGGCAGAACTGCCAGTGATTTCCAAATATAGATAATATAGCACATAACAGAACATATGTCAACGATAAAAAGAGACAATCAAGGGCTGGCATTTTGAGACGCAGAACTTAAAGAAAAAATGATAACTAATTTATTGATAATTTCTTGACGAAAAAAATTTTATTTGTTATAATACCAACTGATAAAAAAGTAGAGAAGATACTGTACGTTAAGTGTCACACGATGGGAAGGTCTTTATGTGAACGAAGGAGGATTGCTTCCGCGTTATGGTATCGCTTCCGCTACTGCGTAAAAAGGACAAAGGGTTCTTTTGCGCAGTTTTTTTGCGCGTAAACAATGAGCCGTGCAGAGACACCGGAGCGGGAAATGCCTGCTTGCAGGCAGTTTCACGGGGCGGTGGATCTATAGGGCGAAGTGATCGCTCTCTGAAAGAGGGCGATGCCACCCCGGCGAGGGGCCCGCGACTAGCACGGCGCACAATAAAGGCAAACAATAATCCATATAGGAAAGGATGAGACGATGAGTAGTAAACTGATTGACAAGGAAGTGTTCAAGGAGCGTGTCAAGGAGAACGTCAAGACGCTCTACCGCAAGACGATCAAGGAGGCGGACCAGCAGCAGCTCTTCCAGGCGGTGGCCTACGCCGTGAAGGATGAGATCATCAACAACTGGCTGGCGACGCAGAAGCAGTACGAGATCGACGATCCGAAGATGGTCTACTATATGTCGATGGAGTTCCTGATGGGGCGCGCGCTCGGCAACAACCTGATCAACCTGACTGCTTATAAGGAAGTGAAGGAAGCGCTCGAGGAGATGGGCTTCGATCTCAACGTGATCGAGGATCAGGAGCCGGACGCGGCGCTGGGCAACGGCGGTCTGGGCCGTCTGGCGGCGTGCTTCCTGGATTCGCTGGCGACGCTGGGCTACTGCGCGTACGGCTGCGGTATCCGCTACCGCTACGGCATGTTCAAGCAGAAGATCGAGAACGGCTACCAGATCGAGGTGCCGGACAACTGGCTGAAGGACGGCAACCCGTTCGAGCTGCGCCGTCCGGAGTACGCGAAGATCGTCAAGTTCGGCGGTTACGTGCGCGTTGAGTACGACGAAAAGACGCAGAGGAATCACTTTATCCACGAGGGGTATCAGGCGGTGCGCGCGGTGCCGTTCGATATGCCGATCCTTGGCTACAACAACAACATCGTCAACACGCTGCGCATCTGGGACGCGGAGCCGCTCACGGACTTCCATCTCGATTCGTTCGACAAGGGCGATTATCAGAAGGCGGTTGAGCAGGAGAACCTGGCGAAGAACCTCGTCGACGTCCTCTACCCGAACGACAACCATTATGCGGGCAAGGAGCTGCGCCTGAAGCAGCAGTATTTCTTCATCTCCGCGAGCGTGCAGCAGGCGGTTTCGAAGTACAAGAAGGTGCACAAGGACATCCATAAATTCTATGAAAAGGTGACGTTCCAGCTCAACGACACGCACCCGACGGTCGCGACGGCGGAGCTGATGCGCATCCTGCTCGACGAGGAAGGTCTCGAGTGGATGGAGGCGTGGGACGTCGTGTCGAAGACCTGCGCGTACACAAACCACACGATCATGTCCGAGGCGCTTGAGAAATGGCCGATCGAGCTGTTCTCCCGACTGCTTCCGCGCATTTATCAGATCATCGAGGAGATCAACCGCCGCTTCGTCGCGGACATCCAGAAGCTCTATCCGGGCGATCAGGAGAAGCTGCGCAAGATGGCGATCATCTACGACGGACAGGTGCGCATGGCGAACCTCGCGATCGCTGTGGGCTATTCAGTCAACGGCGTGGCAAGGCTGCACACCGAGATCCTGAAGAATCAGGAGCTCAAGGATTTCTACGAGATGATGCCGCAGAAGTTCAACAACAAGACGAACGGTATCACGCAGAGAAGATTCCTGCTCCACGCGAACCCGCTGCTGGCGGACTGGGTGACGGCGCACATCGGCGACGAGTGGATCACCGACCTCCCGCAGATCGCGAAGATGAAGATCTACGCGGACGACAAGAAGGCACAGCAGGAGTTCATGAACATCAAGTATCAGAACAAGCTGCGTCTGGCAAAATACATCAAGGAGCACAATGGCATCGACGTGGATCCGCGCTCGATCTTCGACGTGCAGGTCAAGAGGCTGCATGAGTATAAGCGTCAGCTGCTCAACATCCTGCATGTGATGTACCTCTACAACAAGATCAAGGATCATCCGGAGATGGAGTTCTATCCGAGAACCTTTATCTTCGGCGCGAAGGCGGCGGCGGGCTATCGCCGCGCGAAGCTGACGATCAAGCTGATCAACTCGGTGGCCGACGTCATCAACAACGATCAGTCGATCAACGGCAAGCTGAAGGTTGTGTTCATCGAGGATTACCGCGTGTCCAATGCGGAGCTGATCTTCGCGGCGGCGGACGTCTCCGAGCAGATCTCCACCGCGAGTAAGGAGGCTTCCGGCACGGGCAA
>CANQIW010000249.1 GCA_947624055.1 uncultured Lachnospiraceae bacterium | reverse complement strand
CCCATCGTGACCTCCGCGCACACGGTCGCGAGCGCGAGCGCCTCGTAATTGTTCTCCCTGCTGAGGTGCCCGAGCATGACCGCTTTCATCCGGTCATTCAGGATCTCGCCGAGCAGCTGCCCTGCATGCTCGTTGGAGAGGTGTCCCCTGCTGCCCAGGATCCTCTGCTTCAGATAATATGGATATGTCCCCACCTGAAGCATGTTTATATCGTGATTCGACTCGATGAGCACCGCGTCCAGTTCCCTCAGATTGTCCACTATGTAATCGTCGTAACAGCCGAGGTCCGTCGCGACCGCCACGGACTTCCCATCGCAGCTGAAGCGGTAGGCCACCGGCTCCGCCGCGTCGTGCGAGACGCGAAACGGGCGGATATCAAGCTCACCGACCGAAAACCAGCGATCCGGGACCACCTCATGAAACAGGCTCTCGTCCACAGATCCCAGCAGCTGTTGTTCTTTCAGCACGCGAAGCGTGCCGGCAGATGAGTAGATCGGGATTCCGTATTTTCTCGCCAGCACGCCCAGACCTTTGATGTGGTCTGAATGTTCATGCGTGATCAGAATCGCATCCAGCTCTCCGGGGTCGCGGTCGATCCCATGCAGGCCATCCACGACCCGCTTCCCGCTGATCCCGGCATCGATGAGCACACCCGCATGATCTGTTCCCACAAAGATACAGTTGCCGCTGCTACCGCTGGCAATACTGCAAAAATCCATGTTCCACCAATCCTTTGTCAATTCGTCCAAAAGTATTTTCCATAAAATCACTGTCGTTGTCAATGACAAATTTGCAGCGCTGCCGAAATGCCGCGTCGCTCATCTGATTGGCCATAATGCCGCGGACTTTCTCCCGTGAATAGCCGCGTGAGCGCGTCAGCCGGGCAGCGCGGGTCTCCTCCCCCGCGTAAACGTACCAGACCTCATCGCAAAGATCGTCATATCCGGCCTCGAGCAGAAGCGCGGCCTCCACCACGATAAACGCGGCGGCACCCGTTCTGCGCTCTTCTTCGATCCGTTCCGCGATATATTTTTTCACTGCCGGATGAACAAAACCGTTCAGCCTGCGAAGCGCCTCCGGATCGTCAAATACCTTTGCCGCCAGCACGTCCCGGCGCAGGCTACCTCGCGCGTCAACGACCGCCCCGCCGAAGGCTTCCACGATCCGATCATAACAGTCATGCCCCGGCGTCTGCAGCATCCGTCCGACCTCGTCCGCCTGAATCACGCAAGCGCCGTACTTCTCCCGCAGATAAGCAAGCACCGTGCTCTTTCCCGCGCCGACGCCGCCGGTGATGCCGAGCACCTTCTGCCTTTTATATTGTACTTTTGCCGTCTGATCCACGCTGACCGACCGCATTTTATCACTTCGCCTCATACCAGTCCTCACCGGAATGAATGTCAACCTCGAGCCGTACCTTCAGCTGCGCGGCGTTCTGCATCTCCCGCAGCATGATCTCACGCACCTCATCGAGCTCTTCACGGGCGGTCTCGACAAGCAGTTCGTCATGCACCTGCAGGATCAGCCTTGAGCGCATGCCGCGGCTTCTCAGGCAGTCGTTCACACGGTTCATCGCGATCTTGATAATATCCGCAGCCGTCCCCTGAATCGGCGCATTCATCGCCACACGCTCGCCGAAGGATCTCTGCATGAAATTTGAGGAAGAAAGCTCCGGCACCGGGCGGCGGCGTCCGAACATTGTCGTCACATAGCCGTTTTTCTTCGCGTCCGCCACGGTCTGGTCGAGGAAGCGCTTGATCCCCGGGAAGGTCCTGAAATATTGTTCAATATAATCCTGCGCCTCCTGCCGCGTGATGCTCAGATCCTGGCTCAGGCCAAACGAACTGATCCCGTAGACAATGCCGAAGTTGACAGCCTTCGCATTGCGCCGCAGCAGCGGCGTGACTTCCTCAGGCGCAACATGAAACACCTGCGACGCCGTCGTCGTGTGAATGTCCTGCGCGTCGCGGTAGGCCTGGATCAACCGCCCGTCGTCCGAAAAATGCGCCAGCACGCGCAGCTCGATCTGCGAGTAATCCGCGTCCAGGAAGACAAAGCCGTCGTCCGGCACAAACACCTTGCGGATCAGCCGCCCCAGCTCCATGCGTACCGGAATGTTCTGCAGGTTTGGCTCCGTGCTGCTGATGCGCCCCGTCGCCGTGATCGTCTGATGGAATTTTCCGTGGATCCTGCCGTCCGGCGCGATGTAGTTCGCCAGCCCGTCGGCGTAGGTAGACTTCAGCTTCGTCAGCTGCCGGTACTCCAAAATATCCGCCACGAGCGGGGACTCCTCCGCCAGCTTCTCCAGCACGTCTGCCGCTGTTGAATACCCGGTCTTCGTCTTCTTCCCGTGCGGGAGCTTCAGCTTCTCAAAGAGGATCACACCGAGCTGCTTCGGAGAATTGATGTTGAACTCCTCCCCGGCCGCCTCATAAATCTGTCGTTCGAGCTCCGCAATCCGCCCGACCAACTGTTCCCCGTACAGGCGCAGCTCCTCCGCCTTCACACGGATGCCCTCGCGCTCCATATCCGCCAGCGTGTACACAAGAGGCATCTCAATCCGGGCAAACAGCTCCCACATGCCAAGCGTTTCCAAACGGCCGCACATCGCCTGATGCGCCGCAAAAACGGTCAGCGGCGCCGAACAGACGTAATCCAGAAACGCCGTGTCGTTCTGTTCCCTCGCAGCTGTAAGCGTGTTTTTCCCGAGCAGCTCCGCGCGCGACGGCAGCGTCCGCCCAAGGTATTCAAGCGCAATATCTTCATACTCGTAGCTGTCCTTGAGCGGATTGACGAGATAGGCCGCGATCGCCGCGTCGAACAGCTTCCCGCGATACTCACGGGGAATATCCCAAAATGCCAGCTGCTCTTTCAGATGGATCGTACCCGCGGACGGCGCCTGCGCGATCAGCTCCGACAATTGTCCGCACAGATACTCGGGTGTCAGAAATCCGCCCGCCTCCAGCCAGTAGGCCCGCTCTGCGGATGCGCAAAGGGAAATGCCGAGCATTTCCCGTCCCTCAAAGACCAGCTGGAACGCGAACTCCTGCCCTGCAAGCTGCGCAAACAGTCCCTCCGCCCGTGTAAGCTCCGTGACTCTGGTGAGAGACGCGCTTTTTTCTTCCTTCTGGCTTTCGACATTCTGGAATCGCCCGAGCAGATTCTTGAACTCCAGCCTGCGGCAGAGCTCCAGCGCCTCCCTGGTATACAGATTCTCTATTCTCGCATCTTCCTTCTTCAGCTCAAACGGCACGGCCAGATCGATCGTCGCGAGCACCTTGCTCATCTGCGCCATGTCATAGTGCTCGGAAAGCGCCGTACGCGCCTTGTTCGGCGTAATCTCTTCCACATGCGCGTAGGCCTCCTCAATGCTGCCGTACTGCGCGATTATCTTCGTCGCCGTCTTCTCCCCGACGCCCGGAACGCCCGGGATATTGTCGGAGGCGTCGCCCATCAGGGCTTTCACATCGATGAACTGCAGCGGAGTCACCTGATAGCGCTCCTGCACATCCTTCGCATAGTAATCCTCGATCTCAGTTCCCGTCGCCTTCGTCTTCGGGATGCGGATCAGAATTTCGTCTGTC
>CANQIW010000248.1 GCA_947624055.1 uncultured Lachnospiraceae bacterium | reverse complement strand
CGGTTCGGGCGGGACTTGAGCTCCGGATGCGCCTGTGTGCCGATGAAGAACGGGTGATCCTTCAGCTCGATCATCTCCACGATGCGGCCGTCCGGTGAAATGCCGGAGAGCGTCATACCGTTTTCCGTGAGAATCTTGCGGTAGTCATTGTTGACTTCGTAACGGTGTCTGTGGCGCTCGTGAATCTCCTTTTCCCCATACAATCTGTACGCGAGCGTAGTCTCATCGAGTACACACGGATAGGAGCCGAGACGCAGCGTGCCGCCGATGTCCTCAATGCCGTCCTGGTCGGGCAGGAGCGCGATCACCGGATGCGGCGTCTGCGGATCGAGCTCGATGCTGTGCGCGTCCCCAAGTCCGGCGACGTTGCGCGCGAACTCGACGATTGCGAGCTGCATACCCAGACACAGCCCTAGATACGGGATCTTGTTCATGCGCGCATAACGGATCGCCTCGATCTTGCCCTCAATGCCGCGGTCGCCGAAACCGCCGGGCACCAGGATACCGTCCATGCCGGAGAGCAGCTCCGCCGCGTTTTCACGCGTGACTTCCTCGGAATTGATCCAGTGAAGATTTACGACCGCGCGGCTCGCGATCCCGCCGTGCTTCAGCGCCTCGACAACGCTGATGTACGCGTCGTGCAGCTGTATGTATTTTCCGACGAGCGCGATGTCCACTTCGCT
This sequence comes from uncultured Lachnospiraceae bacterium, assembly GCA_947624055.1. Lineage (GTDB taxonomy): Bacteria > Bacillota > Clostridia > Lachnospirales > Lachnospiraceae > Choladousia. Next base: position 2,904 of record CANQIW010000248.1, on the reverse strand, counting down.
GGTCGGGGAGCGCAGCGCGTCCACCATCGCCTGCCAGTCGGTCAGATCCGGTTCGGGGCAGGGCAGATGCAGGCACTCGCAGGCCACCTGCGCGAGATTCTCGCGCTCCATGGCGAGCGGCGCCTCGTACAGGTACTCCACGTCCAGATTCTGCAGGACGTGCGAGCTCGGAACATTGCAAAACAGGGCGATCTTGTCCTTGATCCCCTGGCCGAGCGGGAACTCGGAGCGGCACACAATGATGTCCGGCCAGATGCCCATCCCCTGCAGCTGCTTGACGCTGGCCTGCGTCGGCTTTGTCTTCATCTCGCCGGACGCCTTCAGGTAGGGGATCAGCGTGACGTGGATCAGGATCGCGTTTTCATGCCCGATGTCGTGCTGGAACTGGCGGATCGCCTCGAGGAACGGCTGGCTCTCGATATCGCCGACCGTGCCCTCGGTCGAGTAATCCCGGTGGAAGCGGCTCTTGATCTCGTTCGTGATGTGCGGGATCACCTGCACCGTGCCTCCGCCGTAGTCGCCGCGGCGCTCCTTGTGGAGCACGGACCAGTAGATTTTGCCCGTCGTGACGTTGGAGTTCTTGCTCAGGCTCTCGTCGATGAAGCGCTCGTAGTGCCCGAGGTCGAGATCTGTCTCGGCGCCGTCGTCCGTGACAAACACCTCTCCGTGCTGGATCGGGTTCATGGTTCCGGGGTCGATATTAATATAAGGATCAAATTTCTGCATGGTCACCTTGTAGCCGCGCGCCTTCAGCAGCCGTCCGAGGGAGGCTGCCGTGATTCCCTTGCCGAGACCGGAGACGACGCCGCCGGTCACAAAAACATATTTTACTGACATGGTTTCCTCCTGTGTTTCCTTATTTGCCTGAAAGCCCGACGGATTGCTGCGCACTATGTGCTCCCGCAATCCTGCCCGTTATTCGCAGATTGCATCGTTCGCTCTGCTCACGCTGCTTTTTCGCTCATATAAAAAACAAACAGCCATGCTTCGGGCGCGACGAACCAGACGGATCAGGCCGTCGTCGGCATGACTGAACCGAGAACATTATACAACGTTTTTCGCGGAAAATCCATGCCTTTTTTCAGAAATTAATAGCAGTGGAAATTTCGGGGATTTTTTCAGAAATTTAGCAAATATTTTAGAATTCGCCTATTGATTTATGCGTTCCTTATATTTATAATGTAACTTGTTTGAGTCCGCGAATCGGACGTCGGATTGTACGCGTGGAATCCGAAACTCCGGCATGAGTCAGGATATATGAAGGGAAAAAGACGACTTCCTGAGCGGATCCTGAAGCTTCGGCTGGGTATGGCAGAAGAGGAGGAACATATGGAAAATAATAACCAACAGAGAAACAATCGCCCGTCAGGCGGCGGTCAGGGACCTCAGGGGGATCCCAACAGGAACCGCTCCACCTTTACGATTTTTCTGATCGTTACGCTGGTGGCTCTTCTGGCGGTGGCGATGCTGAATAATATGCGCAGCAGTACGGCGGCGGTCGAGATCACATACGATGAATTCCTGGATCGCCTTGAGGCGGGTACCGTGGAGAGCGTCACGATCAGCTCTTCGCGTATCGAGATCGAAATGAAAACGATCGAGGCGATCGCGGATATTCTCGGTACGGGCAATACCACCTACTATACCGGGAATCCGAACGACCCGAATCTGATCGAGAGGCTGCGGCGCGCGGATGTGAAATTTTCCGAGGAGATCCCGGATACCACATCGATGATGATCATTGATATGCTGGTCACGTTTGTCCTTCCGATCGTGATGATCTGGCTTGTCTTTGGCTTTGTGATGCGCAGGATGGGCGGCGGAAGCGGCGGCATCATGGGCGTCGGCAAGAGCAAGGCGAAGGTATATGTGCAGAAGGAGACCGGCGTGACGTTTCAGGACGTCGCGGGGCAGGATGAGGCGAAGGAGTCGCTGCAGGAGGTCGTCGACTTTCTGGAGAATCCGGGCAAATACACGACGATCGGCGCGAAGCTCCCGAAGGGCGCGCTGCTCGTAGGCCCTCCGGGCACCGGCAAGACGCTGCTCGCGAAGGCGGTGGCCGGCGAGGCGAAGTGTCCGTTCTTCTCGCTCTCCGGATCTGATTTTGTGGAGATGTTTGTCGGCGTCGGCGCTTCCCGTGTCAGAGATCTGTTCGAGGAAGCAAAGAAGAACGCGCCGTGTATCATTTTTATTGATGAGATTGATGCGATCGGCAAGAGCCGCGACAGCCGTTACGGCGGCGGCAACGACGAGCGCGAGCAGACGCTGAACCAGCTGCTGGCGGAGATGGACGGTTTTGACACGTCCAAGGGACTTCTGGTGCTGGCGGCGACGAACCGTCCGGAGGTGCTGGATCAGGCGTTGCTGCGTCCGGGGCGTTTCGACCGGCGCGTCATTGTCGACAAGCCGGATCTCAAGGGACGTATCGACGTCCTGAAGGTGCATTCCAAGGACGTCAATATGGATGAGACCGTGGATCTGGAAGCGATCGCGCTCGCGACTTCGGGCGCGGTGGGCTCGGATCTCGCGAATATGATCAATGAGGCCGCGATCCTTGCGGTCAAGCAGGGGCGCAAGGCGGTTTCCCAGAAGGATTTGTTCGAGTCGGTGGAGATCGTGCTCGTCGGCAAGGAGAAGAAGGACCGCATCCTGAGCAAGGAAGAGCGCAGGATCGTTTCCTACCACGAGGTGGGACACGCGCTGGTGAGCGCCCTGCAGAAAGATTCCGAGCCGGTGCAGAAGATCACGATCGTGCCGCGCACGATGGGCGCGCTCGGCTATGTGATGAATGTGCCGGAGGAAGAGAAGTATCTGAATACGGAGAAGGAGATCCGCGCGATGCTCGTCGAGTGTGTGGCGGGGCGCGCGGCGGAGGAGATCGTCTTTGACACGGTGACGACCGGG
>CANQIW010000247.1 GCA_947624055.1 uncultured Lachnospiraceae bacterium | reverse complement strand
CGAGGACGCGCGCGGAGACCGCTCGCCGGGAGAATTCTATCAGCTGGATATGGAGATGGCATTTGCGGCGAAGGAGGATGTGTTTGCGGTTATTGAGACTGTCCTGCCGCCTGTCTTTGCGAAATACGGCACATATGATAAGACCTCACAGACGCCGTTCGTGCGGATCCCGTATTCTCAGGCGATGGAGGAGTACGGGAGCGACAAGCCGGATCTGCGCATCGATCTGCGGGTGACGGACGTGACGGAGCTTTTGGGCGATATCGGCTTCGGCCCGTTCGACGGCAACGTGATCAAGGCCGTTCCGGTCACCGACTGCAGACTCACAAGAAAGGCAATTGACCAGATCTGTGCGGATATTGAAGTGCAGGCGGGCAGTAAGGTATACTGGTTCAAGACCGATGAGGGCGGAGCGATCGCCGGCGGCATCGCGAAGTTTATCAATGCGGACGCGGGCAAAGTTGCTGCAGTGACGGATAAGCTGAGCCTGAAACCAAACACGCTGGTCATTCTGTCTGCGGGCAAGCTCGGCATGGCACAGAAGGCCGCGGGTGTCGCGATCCGGAAGCTCGGCGAGGCCTGCGAAGGACATATGGACAAAGAACGATACGAATTCTGCTGGGTTGTGGATTTCCCGATGTATGAGATCGGGGAGGAGTCGGGCGAGCTGGAGTTCTGCCACAATCCGTTCTCGATGCCCTCAGGCGGTCTGGACGTACTTATGAAAGCAGAACGCGGCGAGATCAATCCGCTTGACATTCTTGCGGATCAGTACGACCTTGTCTGCAACGGCGTTGAACTTTCGTCCGGCGCGGTTCGGAACCATGATCCGGAGATTATGATCAAGGCGTTTGAGCTTGTAGGACTCGGAGAAGAAGAGGTGAAGGCCAAATTCCCTGCCATGTACACGGCGTTTACGTACGGTGCGCCGCCACACGCTGGTATCGCTCCGGGTGTTGACCGCATGGTGATGCTGCTTTCCGGCGAAGAGTCGATCCGTGAGGTCATCGCCTTCCCGATGAACAAGAATGCGCAGGATATTATGATGGGCGCGCCGTCTGTGGTAGAGCAGAAGCAGCTCGACGAGCTGAATATCTGCCTGAAGCCGGCTGATCAGGCAAAAAAAGATTGACACGCCCGGTGTGGTGTACTATAATATTCAACGTGTCGCCAGTTATTTTGAGATAACTGCGCGTTTGCATGCGTATAAATGTTCGTACCATAGCCCCGGTAGGACATTTTACCATAACAATTTTTCATAAGCGGCGGAACGCCCGGATCGATCAGCAAAGCAGATCTCAGGAGTTTTGCCGGAAAGGATCTTCCGGAGGGAGGATCGCCGGGAGGACGGAATTAAGCCTCTGCCAGTCCGGAGAAGGTGAACGATTACAAGGAGGAAGACCAATGAAAACATTTATGGCAAGTCCGTCGACGATTGAGAGAAAATGGTACGTAGTTGACGCAGCTGATATGACGCTTGGCCGCCTGGCAGCAGGCGTTGCGAGCGTTCTGAGAGGGAAGAATAAGCCGACCTTTACCCCTCACATCGATACAGGCGATTATGTGATCGTCGTAAACGCAGACAAGATCAAGGTGACCGGCAAGAAGCTGGATCAGAAGATTTACTACCATCACTCAGAGTATGTAGGCGGTATGAAAGAGACCACACTGCGTGAGATGTTAGCGAAGAAACCGGAGAGAGTTGTTGAGCACGCTGTGAAGGGTATGCTCCCGAAGGGACCGCTCGGCAGAGAGATGTACAAGAAGCTTTATGTGTACGCCGGACCGGATCACAAGCAGCAGGCGCAGAAGCCGGAAACGCTGACATTTTAAAAGGAGGTAAAGGACATTGGCTAACGGAAGATTTTATGGAACAGGAAGAAGAAAGAAATCAATTGCCAGAGTATATCTGATGCCGGGAACAGGCAAGATTACGATCAATAAAAGAGACATCGACGACTATTTCGGACTGGATACGCTGAAGCTGATCGTGCGTCAGCCGCTCGCCGCGACAGAGACCACAGACAAGTTTGACGTCCTCGTGAACGTACACGGTGGCGGAACGACAGGCCAGGCAGGCGCGATCCGCCACGGCATCGCAAGAGCGCTGCTTCAGGCGGACAACGATTACAGACCGACGCTCAAGTCTGCCGGTTACCTCACCCGTGACCCGAGAATGAAAGAGCGTAAGAAATACGGTCTCAAGGCCGCCCGTAGAGCTCCGCAGTTCAGTAAACGTTAACAAAGAGCCAGGGATTACCGCGGATCAAGAGACAAAGACACATATACAAAGCCCCGAATGCCATGCATTCACGGGGCTTTTGTTATACGTTTTATTTTTTTAGCCAGGTCTTGATCGTGTTGATGGATGTCATATGTTTTTATGATTTGCCGTCATAGATATTAAATCCGTCCCGGCCGCCCTTTTTGGTCTTATAAAGTGCCAGATCGGCGGTGTGATACAATTGCTCAAAGGAATTCCCGTACATTGGCGCATAAGAGACGCCGATACTGCAGGTGACGTGTCCGTTCGCACCCATATCCTTGAATATGTGCGTGCGGATGCTTTCATGGAGCTTTTTCACCTTTGCGATCGCATTCGTGTCTGAGACAATATTCTTCATCAGGATACAGAACTCGTCGCCGCCGAGACGGCCGATAACATCGCCTTCACGAAACTCCTGCCGGATGATGTTGCTGACCTCGCGCAGGATTTCATCGCCGACCGCGTGTCCATAGGTGTCGTTGACTTCCTTGAAGTGGTCGACGTCGATCATCACAAATGCCTGAAGGCCGATCCGCTGATCGCTGTCAAGCCACTGCTGGATCATCTCCTCTGTGCTCTTCTTGTTGAGCATACCGGTCAGCAGATCGCTCTGTCCCATCTCCAGAAGCTCCGTCTGCGTACGGTTCGTGGAGAGGAGAACGGACAGCAGGAGAGCGGACATGCCGAGAATCAGCGTGACACAGAGGATAATTCCGTATCGCGTAATAAACTGATACGAGCTGCGGGCGGCAGCCTCCGGAATGACATAGCAGAGGGTCCATTCGTCGATCTCAAGCGGCTGGTAGGCCATGTAATAAGGTTTCTTTCGGTAGGTGATGGAGATGAGGTCGCTCTTCTGCGCCTGAAAATCCGCCATCACGTCGTTGCGCTTCTTGGACTTCGGAAGCTTGATATTGTACAGCTGGTTGTAAAAGCTGGACTTGTAGGAGATAAGCTCCGACATACGCTTGTCAGTGATGCATGCGATCACCGTTCCGTCCGAGGCAATGATCAGGACGGCGCCGTCGCCGGAATAGTCGTCTACCAGAAGCATGCTCGAAAGGGTGGAGAGCTTGCATGAACCGCCGAGCACGCCGATCACCTTATCATCATGATAGATCGGGGCGGCAAGTACGATACAGAGCTCGCCGTCTATATTGCTCTCGAGGGGTTCGCTGAACGCGCGCTCGCCGTTCATAGCCTTCTGGAAGAATTCGTTGGAGCCGACAAAGCGCTTGTTGCCGTCCGGATAATAGCCGTTCCCCTCCGCGTCGATGATGACCATGCGGTTCATGGTACTCTTCTCGGACATGGTAGCCAGCAGCTCAAGGCTTTCCCTGCTTGTAAGCTCGTCCTGCT
>CANQIW010000246.1 GCA_947624055.1 uncultured Lachnospiraceae bacterium | reverse complement strand
TTCAGCAGGATCATCTCTCCGCTGTGTAAGCCGGTGTACGCGACGGTCGCGCTGTTCGTGGCGGTCGGTCAGTGGAACTCCTGGTTTGACGCGATGATCTACAACCGCATGAAGCCGGAGTACACCACGCTGCAGTACGAGCTGATGAAGCTGCTCTCCTCGGTCATGCAGCAGAGCGGCAGCGCCACTAACATGGCGAGCGCAGGTCAGGCTGCGACAGTTACGCCGGTGTCGGTGCGCGCGGCGGCGACGGTGGTTACCATGCTTCCGATCATCTGCCTGTACCCGTTCCTGCAGAGATATTTCGTGACAGGTCTGACGATCGGCGGTGTAAAGGAGTAAAAAGAAACTGCGATGAAAAAATTTATGGACGAGGATTTTCTGCTCTCAACAGAGACTGCGCGCAGGCTCTACCATGACTACGCGGAAAAGCTGCCCATACTGGATTACCACTGCCATATCCGGCCGCAGGAGATTGCGGAGGATAAACGCTTTGACAATCTGGCGCAGATATGGCTTGGCGGCGACCACTACAAATGGCGGCAGATGCGTTCCAACGGCGTGGAGGAGCGCTGCATCACAGGCGACGCGCCCGACAGGGAGAAATTCCAGAAATGGGCGGAGACCCTGGAGAGGGCTATCGGCAATCCGCTGTATCACTGGAGCCATCTGGAGCTTCGCCGGTATTTCGGTTATCAGGGCGTTCTGAACGCGCGGACGGCGCAGGATGTATGGGATCTGTGCAATGAAAAGCTCCAGGGGGAGGAATTCAGCGCCAGAGGCCTGATCAGGGCGTCCCATGTCAGCCTGTTGTGTACCACGGATGATCCGGCGGACGATCTGCGCTGGCACAGGCTCCTGCGTGAGGATAAGAGCTTTGAGGTACAGGTGCTTCCCGCGTTCCGGCCGGAGAAAGCGATGAATATCGCCGCGCCGGGCTTTGCGGAGTATGTTTCACGGCTGGGGGCGGCGGCGGACGTCGGCGTACAAAGCTTTGCCGGCCTGAAGACGGCGCTGAGCCGGAGGATGGAATTTTTCCATGAGCTGGGATGCCGGGAATCGGATCACAGCCTGGACTATGTGATGTATGAACCTGCCGCAGACGCGGAGATCGAGGCGATCTTCGCGAAGGCGCTCAGAGGAGAAGCGGTTTCATACGGAGAAGAGCTCAAATATAAGACGGCCTTTCTCCTGTTTGCGGCCGGCGAGTACAGGCGGCTTGGCTGGGTGATGCAGCTTCATTACGGAGTGAAGCGGGATAATAACCGCAGGCTTTTCTGCACGGTCGGCGCGGACGCGGGCATCGACTGCATCAACGACTATACGCCGTCGGCCAGTCTCGCGGAGTTTCTGAACGCGCTGAATGAGCGGGAGGCGCTGCCGAGGACGATACTGTACAGCCTGAATCCGGCGGACAACGCGGCGATCGGGACAGTGATCGGCTGTTTCCAGGACTCTGAGTGCGCCGGGAAGCTGCAGCAGGGCAGCGCGTGGTGGTTCAACGATCATAAGCAGGGAATCACGGAACAGCTGACTTCCCTCGCGAATCTCGGGCTGCTCGGGAATTTTATCGGCATGCTCACTGATTCGAGAAGCTTCCTGTCCTACACGCGGCATGAATATTTCCGAAGGATCCTCTGCGATCTGATCGGAGGCTGGGTGGAGAACGGCGAATATCCAGATGACGAGGAGGCGCTTTCCGCCATCGTGCAGGACGTTTCCTACCGGAACGCGGTCCGGTATTTCCGCTTCCTGGGGATATAAAACAGAAGACCATAGCGGCGGAGGAGTATGCGGCGCTTACCGACGAGGACGGCAGCGTCTGTGATCCCGGCGGCAGGGAGATCTTGATCGGAGGCTGAGTAAGCGCGAATTACTTGTCGCAGTCTGTAAAATGTGCTATCATCAAAAGAGGGGGAATGCTCCCCCTCTTTTGCAATAGAACGCGGAAAGAACCGTCCGGATGAGGGCGTTTGCCGTGTAACGGCCGAAAATATGATTCAGGGGTGAAACATACATGAAAAAGAGAAAATTATTGCTTTAGCGGCTGTCGTGGCGCTGATGTCCGTGACTGTTCCGGGAAGAAGCAGTCAGGGGAAAGCGTGAAATAATCCACGGTCTGTGGGACGGAGATGCGGGGATCCTGCGATGAGATCCGTTCACAAGAATGAGCGGATAAAATAAGCGCGCGGACTGTCGGCGACCGTGCAGGGCAGAATACGAAAACGGAGGATCGGAAAGATGCTGAGATTACCCAGATTGTTTAGCGACGGCTGTGTGCTGCAGCAGGGCGACCGCTGCAGGATATGGGGCTGGTGCGATCCGGGAGAAACACTTTGTATTTTGATCGGGACAGACATGGGTGCGGGTGTGGAAGAAATGGAAGCTGTTTCTCGTCGGGCGCAGACAGAGGCGGACGCAAGCGGCCGCTTTGAGGCAGAGCTGCAGACGCCCCCGGCGGGAGGCCCGTATCTCATGCGCGTGGAGACTTCCCATGGAGAAGAAGCGGTGATCCGCAAGGTGTACGTGGGCGAGGTGTTCGTCTGCTCCGGACAGTCCAATATGGAGCTGCCGATGAGCAGAGTGTGCGAGTGCTTTCCGGAGGAATTCCGAAATGGGGGCGCGCCGGATGTACACGAGTATAAGGTGACGGAATGCCGGAACTTCTGTGGTCCGCTGGAGGATCATGTACGGGCGGAGTGGAGGGCATGCACGGGGGAAAAGCTCCCTGAAGTCTCCGCGTTTGTATACTTTTTCGGAAAAGAACTTGCCAGAGTGAAGAAAGTGCCGGTCGGCATCCTGAACCTGAGCCTCGGCGGAACGCCAGCGGAGGCGTGGATGAGCCGCGAGGGGCTGCAAGAGTGGCCGGAGGCGCTTAAGGAAGCCGATCGTTACAAGGATGAAGCATTCTGCCGGAGGCTTGGCGGACAGGAGATGCGCGCGGAAGTAAACTGGCAGCGGGAGATCCGCCGTCAGGAAAAGGAGAGCGCGGATGCGTCCTGGCGTCCGGCGGCGCTCCCGGGAGAAGTTCGGGACTGGGGACTGGAGAAGTTCTGCGGCTGCATTCATCTGCGGCGGACATTTTCCGTGCCTTCCGACTGCCTGCCAAAGGAAGGACTGCTGCGCTTCGGGACGTTGGTGGACAGTGATACGATCTATGTCAACGGCACCCGCATAGGCGAGACAGGCTACCGCTATCCGCCGCGGCGCTACCCGGTTCCGGCCGGACTGCTGCACGAAGGAGAGAACGAGATACTCATCCGTCTGGTCTGCAGGACAGGAGAAGGGCGCAGCACGGCAGGGCAGCCGCTGGAGATTGTCTGGGAGAGTGAGAGTTCAGCTCAGGAGATTTGGGCGGATGGCACGGACGCTCCGGCAGGGATCGATCCGGCAGACCGTCTGGTGCGCATGGCGCTGGCGGAGCGCGAAGGCCGTCTGGCGCGCGTATCGCTCGCGGGAGCATGGGAGTATCAACTGCGCGCGGTATGCGGGGAAGCGCCGGGACAGACGTTTATCAGCTGGAAGCCGACCGGTCTGTTTCACGGGATGACGGCGCCCTGCCTGCCGTACCGGGTGCGGGGCGTGCTCTGGTATCAGGGAGAGTCCAACGACAGCCGCCCACAGACATACAA
>CANQIW010000245.1 GCA_947624055.1 uncultured Lachnospiraceae bacterium | reverse complement strand
CACGCTGCTTTTCCCCAGAAAAAATGTGATCGCCGCGAACTGTGCCTCACGCTCCTCATCGATCCACTCGACAAAGTAGTTGACCCGAACCTGGCCGAAGCGCCGACTTCCCGAGATCAGCGTGAACGCCTCACGGTACGACGCGCCGTAAACCGGGTCGGAAAACAGATGTTCCCAGCCCGGTTTCTTCCTGATATCCGCCCAGCTCATCGGCGCACCGCGGTTGAAGCCCGGCACGACGCCGTCAAACTTCATATAGACAAGCAATGCCAGCACCAGCGCATCCACCTCGGAAAACGGCATCTCGCGAAAGCTGCGGTTCCCGAATTCCCGGAGATATTTCATCAGATTATTCTTCAAGACAAATCTTTTCCTTCCTCACAGCTTCTCAAACACCGGCATGTACTCGATCGGCGCGTCCACGGTCACCGTCGTGCCGCCCGTGTAAGTCTCGCCCGTAGATGTCAGCTTCCATTCGCCCGCCGGCAGGTAGACCTCGCGCCGGAACTCATTCAGGTGAAGGATCGGCGCCACCAGATACCGGTCGCCAAACATATACTGATCCTGCAGCTCCCAGCACTTCGCGTCGTCCGGGAACTCGTAGAACATCGTGCGGATCAGCGGCGAACCGTCCGTGTGCGCTTCCTCGTAGAGCTTCTTGATGTAGTCGTGCATGGAAACGCGCAGCTCATAATACTTTCGCATGATGGCGTAGTTCTCCTCGCCGTAGCTCCACAGCTCGTTCGGCTGGCCGGTGTGCAGATAGCCGCCGCCCCAGTCGCGGTCGTCGAGCGGCGGGATGTTGTACGGGCCACGGTCGCCGTGCATGCGCAGCACCGCGGAGTACACCGCGAACTGGTACCAGCGGATCAGAAGCTGGCGGAAATCCGGATCGTTCACATCGTCTGTCATGAAACCGCCGATGTCGGTCGTCCACCAGGGGATTCCCGCAAGACCCATGTTCAGTCCGCACTGAAGCTGATCGGTCAGCGCCTCGAACGTGCTGGGCACATCTCCCGACCACACCACATTGCCGTACTTCTGCGAGCCCGCCCACGCACAGCGCAGCAGATTCACCACCGGTTTGCCGAGCGGCTTCATCTCATCATAGAATACGCGGCTGTACATCTGCGGATACATATTGCTGATAGAAAGCGCCGGACCGTCGCAATAGCGGTAATTCTCGAAATCGTACACGCCGTAATCCGGCTCGGAATTGTCCAGCCAGAACGCGTCGATGCCATAATCATAATAATTCTTTTTACAGACCTCCCAGACGTATTTTCTGGTCTCCGGGTTGAATGGGTCGATCTCCACGCAGTCGCCCTGATAGTCGTAGGTCTGCGCTGCGCCGCGCTCCGTCCTGATAAGCAGCCCGCGCTCCATCATCGGGCCGAAATTTTCACTCTTGCGGTCCACAGACGGCCAGATGGAGACGATCACGCGGATTCCCATGGAATGAAGCTCGTCCACCATCGCCTTGGGATCCGGCCAGTATTTCGTGTCAAATTTCCAGTCGCCCTGCACCGTCCAGTGGAAGAAGTCGATGACGATCTGGTCGATCTTGATGCCTTCCTTCTGGTATTGGCGCGCGACGCTGAGCACCTCGTCCTGCGTGCGGTAGCGCAGCTTGCACTGCCACAGGCCCATCAGCTCCTCCGGGAACATGTCGGCGCGCCCGGTGACGTCCGTATAGTTTTTCAGGATCTGCTTCGGCGTATCCGCCACGGTGATCCAGTAATCCATCTCCCGCGTGGAGCGCGCGATCCACTCCGTATAGTTCTTGCCAAAAGTCACGCTGCCCACGGCCGGGTTGTTCCAGAGGAAACCGTAGCCGAGCGAGGACACGGCGAACGGCACGGAGATCTGCGAGTTGCGCTGCGCGAGCTCCAGGGTACAGCCCTTCAGATCCAGGTACGGCTGCTGGTACTGCCCCATACCGAAAAACTTCTCGCCGTCATTGCTCTCGAATTTCAGATTCAGGGAATACTCGCTGCCGCCGATGACGCCCTTCCACTCGCGGTTGATCACCTTCAGGCAGCGGCTGCCGCGAGAGAGCGTGCCGTCGTACATGCGGTAATATTCCCGCAGGATCAGCTTGTCGTCCCGATAAAACGAGATAATTCCTACAAAATTTACCACCGCCTTCAGGCGTCCGTTTTCGATCGTGGCGATCTCCCTCTTGTCGATCGCGCCGTCGCCCACCCAGTGGTCTTCCTCCTCAACGCGCACCTTTACATCCGCATCGGAGGGCTTCTCTGTGAGCGCCCATACGTTGCCCGTGAATTTCCCCTGCATCGTTGACCGAACGCGGAAAGAATCCTTCCCCCATGCCTCGATCCTGCACATCTCTCCCTGATGATAGAACACCAGGGCGTTGCCTTCGTTCACAAACTTCATAATTCTCCTCCTGTCTTCTTAAATATCCTTACTCATCCCTGTTTTCATTAAAATATATTCGCACATTTTTCGCAGTAATGGACAGGTCCGGTCACTCTTAACAACGCTGCGCCAGCAGCCAGGCCGCGATGTGAACCGCCTGCGGGAACTCACCTTTCGCGATCAACTCCTCAATCTCCTGCGCCGTGTGTTTTTGCACATTCAGGAATTCTGTCTCGTCCAGCGACTGCTCCGACACCCTGCGGCAGTTGCGCGCCACAAAAAGATACGCGTAGTCGTCGGCTACCGTCGCATGGGACGGTACCGCGAGCAGGTAGTTCCACTCATCAGACTCATAGCCGGTCTCCTCCCGCAGCTCACGCTTTGCTGCGGCGAGCGCGTTTTCCACGGAAATGCCGTCGGATCCGTACTCTCTGCCATCCTCTCCGCCGTCCTTCCGCTCGATCCCGCCCGCCGGGAACTCCGTCGTCACTTCCCGGATTCCCTGCCGGAACTGGCGGACGCACAGATAATTTCCCTCTGTGTCGGAAGCCACGATCACCACGTAATCCTTGCGGGTATACGTATAATACGGCTCAAACACGCTCCCGTCCGGCAGACGGTACGCAGAGCGCCGGAAGTCGATCCATTCGTCCTGTATGAGATGCTCCGTGCTGACCTCCTCCCAGGCGAGAGGATCACGAGGTTCTGTGGTTTCCGCGCTTTCTATATTTTCTATATTCTTCGTGTTTTGTTCTTCCCCGAATTTAATATTATCATTCCCTTTTGCTTGTTTTCTCATCTAAATCTGCTCCCTTGCCAATCATGCGCTGTGTTCGTTTCCTGAACCACGTGAAACGCATAAGGACTTTCGCTTTGGACTGTCCATCGCTTTTACGGACATTTTACCATAAGGGCATTTGTCAGGGCAAGAAATATCATAAATTTTTCCAGCGAATTTTTGAACGCCAAAAATGTACAAAAATAAAAGCGCCTCGATGGACGCTTTCATGTTTTGTCATATTCTTCATGTTGCAGGAACCGCTTCGCAAACCCTGTAATCGATTTACGGCGTGTACCCTCGCCTTTTATCAGGATCTGTTTCACAGCTTTCGATAAGTTATATTATGTAATTACAAATTGTCAATAATATGTTCTATTTCTGGCAAACGATTAATAAATGCGATCAGGGCATTAAACAGCTCCGGGGTAACATTTCCAATAACATAAAAATCCGTATTGGTTCTATCAAAATAATAGA
>CANQIW010000244.1 GCA_947624055.1 uncultured Lachnospiraceae bacterium | reverse complement strand
GGGCGGCCATCGCGGATCCGCCGGTGCTGATCCTCGACGAGGCGACCAGCTCCATCGACACCCGCACCGAGCGCATCGTACAGAGCGGCATGGATCACCTGATGAACGGGCGAACGACCTTCGTCATCGCCCACCGCCTGTCCACCGTGCGCAACTCCGACTGCATCATGGTGCTCGAGCAGGGCCGCATCATCGAACGCGGCACGCACGACCAGCTCATCGAGGAGAAAGGGAAGTACTACCAGCTATACACCGGGAACAGCGTGGTGGCGTAACTCCTCAAGCTGCTTCATTGCGTCCTCGTAAGAGCGGAACACGATCCCGTGGAAGCCAAGGTTCTCCGCCACGGCGACGTTCTGCTCCGTGTCGTCGATGAAGACGCTCTCCTGCGGCTTCAGCTGAAAATGTTCCAGAAAGCTTGTGTACATCCGCGGATCCGGCTTCGTCATCCTCTGCTGGAAGGAGAGGAAGCCGCCGTCCGTATATTTCATGAAAGCAAGCGAATCCTGACATTCATCATAGGCCTTCTTCGAATAATTCGAGAGATAATACACGCGGCAGCCAGCCTCTTTCAGGCTCCTGATCCACGGAACGGCATACTCCCGTATCGTCAGCATCCCGTGAATGTTGGAGAAGGCCTCACTCAGCTCCCTCTCAATCTCCGGATCCAGGCTCACAAACGCCCGCATGGCTTCCTCCTCCGTGATGTCCGCGCGCTCAAACTGCTCCCAGTACGGACTCATCACGGACGCCTTCAGAAGCCGTTTGATCATCGGGGCGTCGAAGCCCTTTTCCGCCAGAAATTCCTTCAGGCGGAAATCCACCAGTACATTTCCAATGTCAAACACAATATTTTTTATCATATCCTCTGACCTCCATTCTGCCGTCTTGTCTTCAGATCCCGGCGTCATCCTCCTTATCATAGCATTGACCGCATCATATGTAAATCCAATCAGACTTGCTCTTTTTATCTGATTCGACAGCAAAGATAAGCTGAAGCCCCATCACTCATCCCCCTCGTCGATATCAAATACGCCAATAAAGTCAATAGAATCTACATTAAAAGGAGATCCCTCAATCATGCCGTTTTTGTAAAGTCTGGATGGAGAATAATTTCCATTTGTTTTCCACGGATAAATCTTATGATCAAGCGATAAAAAGTCGATTGATTTTTTATTCCGTTTTAAAACATCCATCGGGCCGACATTATGGGTTGTAAAGCAGAGCTGCCCTTCGCCGTATTCCATCAAATATTCCAACAACGCGCATAAATATACATCATGCAAATTCGAATCGAACTCATCGATAAAGACGATACCACCCTGCACCATTTCTTTTAAATACGCATACAGTCTAACCAACTTTTTTATTCCGGTGCTTTCAAACTCTACGTTTACTTTGTAAGAGTCATATACCATAACCAAACTGCAGATGTAATCGTCGTGATCCTCTTTTTTGGCAATTTCTATGTCATGTAGATCCGGCTTAAAGATCCGAAGAAAATCCCGTAACTTTATAATCGTTTTTTGGTAAAACCCATACCATCGTTTCGGTACAATATTTCCCGCGGCAGAAATGGTATTAAGGTAATCATTATCTGCTTCATAAAAGTTTTTCAGCAAAGTGGCCGTTTCAGAATCTACCAGAATATTATCTTCCTCAAAACGATCAATTCGCCTGATTATATTTCGAATAAAATAATCCTCATGTTCATCAGACTGATCCAGATAAGCATATATGTTCTTTCCCAAACAGAAAAGTACAAATAATCCCCAAAATAGAAAACTGCCATCTATCAGCTGATCATTACGTGATGGCATAAGTATCTTTTCATAAAACAATGCAGAGATCGTCGCATACGACAACAGATTGATTGTTTTTTGCTCCATAATCCGGGAAAATCCCCCGTCCCACTTTTTGCTGACGGTCACGAGTTCCCCATTTATTACTTCAAAAATGATTTCAGAAATTTCTTTCCTTCCGCTTGTCCTTTTTGAAACCAACTGTTCATGGCTTATCGTGTATTTCCCGGAAACATCCTTTGACAAAGTGACTTCATAATAAAAAGGTATCACATTTTCTTCAGACTCAATGAAAAACTCTGCCCCTATATACAACTCATTTGTTTTTTTGTTAATAATAGCATCCAAATTCTTCTGAACAATAGGATTATTCAAATAACCCGCATTGAGAAGCAAATTTCTTAAAATATCTGCCGAGGTAACAATACCGGATTTTCCGGAACCATTCATTCCATAAATCCCTTTTATATTATATTCCCTCCTATTCAACGGACTTGAAATGGTCTTTTTGTAAAAGGACAGTGAAACCGTCTGATCTATCGTTTTAATACCTCTTACTGAGTATTCGGACAAAAATACATTTCTCTTCATATTAGCCCTCCTTGTACATAGTATATCACGTATTTCGGAAAATATAAATACATAATGTATTTTTTATCGAATTATTTCCCGCTCGTCACTTCCACTGTTCCATTTTAGATATCCAGCAGCTTCTGCGCGTCCGGAAACGGGCCGAGGCTGCGCCTTAAGATGCCATGCATCTGCGCGATCGCGACGCCGTAGTTTGTGATCGGGACGCCCGCGTCGACTGCCTGACGCACCCGGTACTGCATCTCCCGCTCGTTCAGCATGCAGCCTCCGCAGTGTACGATCAGCGCATACTTCGAGAGATCTTCCGGGAAGCCCATGCCGGAGGTGAATTCAAACCGAATATCCACGTCCTGCGCACTATACGCTGAGTTCTGCGCTGTCTTTCTTTCGTTCTCCTGCTGCATCGGATTTAAAAACGCGGTATCAGTGCAGCCTTCGCAATCCGGTGAAATGCGCTCCATCCGGCACTTCGCCACATACTCCCGGATCCAGCGCGGCAATTTGACCGTCCCGATATCGTCGCACTGGCGGTGATGGGTACAGCCCTCCGCAATCAGTACAGTGTCGCCGTCCTTCAGATGATCGAGCTGCGCCGCCCCGTGGATTGCCTCGTTCAGGTCTCCCTTATAGCGCACGAACAGGATTGAGAACGACGTCAGCGGAATATCCTTCGGCGTGTCTTTCGAAACTTTGCCGAAAACCTGCGAGTCTGTGATCACGAGGCGCGGTTTCTTTTTCAGGGATGCCAGCGTCTCCTTCAGCTCGCTCTCCCGCGTGACGACTGCCGCCGCCCCCGCCTCGAGAATATCTCGGATCGTCTGCTGCTGCGGCAGAATCAGCCGCCCTTTCGGAGCCGCGGAATCGATCGGCACGACAAGCACCACGACATCGTTCGGCGCGAGCAGATCCGCAACGATGCGTTTGCGGTTCTCCTCCTGCTTCACGAGCCGCGCGATCAGTTCCTTCAGCTCGTAGATATTCTGCCCTGTTTTCGCGCTGACGTAAATTGACACATCTGCCCCCGGCTTGGTCACATTTCCACCGAGCAAATCCGCCTTGTTGTACACAACCGCGTACGGAATCTGCTTGTCCTCAAAGAGCGCGATCAATCCCCGATCCGCCTCGCTCATGCCCTTCTGCGCGTCGAGCACCAGCACCGCCACATCCGTGTAGTTGAGCACCTGCCGCGCCCGTTTCACGCGCAGCTCTCCCAGCTCTCCCTCGTCGTCAATGCCCGGAGTGTCGATGATAA
>CANQIW010000243.1 GCA_947624055.1 uncultured Lachnospiraceae bacterium | reverse complement strand
CGCCCGGATGATCCACTGGATCGGATCCATCATCCCCAGCGCGTAGGACATGAAGACCGAGAGCGTCCCGATCTCCATCACGCCCTTCAGGGAGATCACGCCGCCCTGCCAGAGCACGAGCGCCAGCGCGCACGAGGCCGAGAACGAGATCATCGAGAGGAAGAGCGCCCGGAAATGCATCGTGCGGATCGAGACCGTCCGCATCTCCTCCGTCGCCTCCTCGAAATCCTGCTGCATCTTGTCCTCGATCACGAGCGTCTTGACCGTCCTCGCCCCGGTGATCCCTTCGTTATAATTTCCGGTGATCTGCCCGTTGATCTCGCGGATCTTCCGGTTCAGGCCAACCAGCTTTTTCTGAAAATAAGCCGCGCCGACGGCCGTGACCGGCACCAACAGCAGCACAAAGACCGCCAGTCTCCAGTTCAGCAGGAACATCGTCACCACGATCCCCGCCAGATAGCTGAAATTCCACACGCCGTCCATCAGTCCCCAGGCGATCCAGCCGCCGATGCGCCCCGTATCGCTCATCACGCGCGCGTGGATGTATCCCACCGAGTTCTGGTTGTAATAGGAGAACGACAGCGTCTGCAGATGGTCGAAGCTCTTCTGCTTCATATCGCGTCCCACATACATCTCGATCTGACAGGTCTGGTACGTGGAGATCGTGTTCGCGGCCACCTCCACGAGGATCACGCCGATATACGCCGCGATAAACGCGCCGAGCCCCGAGAGCGTCCCCTTCGCGACAAACACGTCGAGCGCATAGCTCTGAAACAGCGGCACGACAATGTCCAGCACGCTCCCGAAAATGCCGAGTACGACCATGCTGACCATGATCCCGGCATACGGCTTCAGAAACGGGGCCAGCTTCGGCAGACCGAACCAGGGCAGGCGCACATACGCCTGCTGTTCACGTTCTTCATTCATACTGCTGCACCTCCTTCCGGGCTCTGGATCTCATAGATCTCGCGGTACAGCCCCTCCCGCGCGATCAGCTCACGGTGCGTGCCCTGCTGCGCGATGCGCCCGCGCTCCAGCACGATGATCTGATCCGCATCCATCAAAGTAGAAATGCGGTGCGAGATCAGGATCACCGTCGCGTGTCCCATGTACTGCTTCAGGGCGTTCCGGATCTTCTCGTCCGTCTCCGTGTCCACCGCGGACAGGGAATCGTCAAACACCATGATCGGCGTATTCTGCACAAGCATCCGCGCGATCGCGGTCCGCTGCTTCTGTCCGCCCGAGAGCGTCACGCCGCGCTCTCCCACGACCGTCTGATAACCCTTCGAAAAACGCTCGATGCTCTCGTCGATACAGGCCACGCGCGCCGCACGCCGGACTTCCTCCATCATATCCGCCATATTCGCAGCAAGCGCTGTATCTGCCATGTTGATCGTATCTGCCGCATTCATCGCAGCCGTACCTGTCATACTTGCGCTGCCTGCCGCATTTCCCGCGTCCGCCGCCGCGCCGTCCCTTGTGATCGCGATATTCTCCCCGATCGTCCGCGAAAACAGGTATGGCTCCTGCAGCACCATTCCGATGTGCGAGCGCAGCCACGAGAGCGAGATGTCCTTCACCGACACGCCGCTTATCGTGATCTCGCCGTCCTGCAGCTCATAGAGACGGTTCAGCAGATGCATCATCGTCGACTTGCCGCTGCCGGTGCCGCCTAAGATGCCGAGCGTCGTCCCGCCCTTTATCGTCACGGAGACGTCCCGCAGGATCTTCTCCTCCTCCGTGTAGCCGAAGCTCACGTTCCGGAAGACGATGTCGCCGCTCATGTCGGGACAGGGATTCCCTGCAGGGGCTGCTGCTTCGCTGCCCGACCCCTCAATCTCCTCCGTCTCCGAATTCAGGATGTACAGCAGACGGTCCATAGACACGCCCGCCTTGCTCATCTCGGAGATCATCCGCCCCAGATGGCGCACCGGCCAGATCAGCCTGCGGTTGTAGGAGATGAACGCGATCAGCATGCCCGCGGTCAGCCTTCCCTGCACGCAGAGCGCCGCCCCGGCGACGACGAGGATCATCAGCTGCAGCGCCATCACGAGATCGCCGGCCGCCCAGAATCCGGAAAGCAGACCACACAGCTTCATCCACGCGTCCGTGTAGATGTTGTTCTGCTTCCGGAAACGGTCGCGCTCGTAGCTCTCCCGCCCGAACGCCCGCACCACGCGCACGCCCGTCAAGTTCTCCTGCGCGATCGTCGAGAGCACGCCCTCGTTCTCGTCGCATTCCTGAAACATATGTCCGATCCTGTGATAGAAGAAATACGAATACCCGATGATGACCGGAATCGACAGAAACACGACCCAGGACAGCGTCAAACTCATAGACAGCATGACCACGACGCTGAACGCGATCAGCACCGCGATATGTACCACCTGCACCAGCTGCTCCGACACAAACTCCCGCACCATCGTGACATCCGAGGTGCAGCGCTGAATGATGTCCCCGGTCTGATTCTCCATGTGCCAGGCGTAAGGCAGGCGCTCGATGTGCGCGTAGAGCGTATCGCGCGTCGTCTTCATCATGCGCTCCGTGGCCACGGAATTCAGATAGTTGTTCAGATACTGAAAAACAGCCGAAAACGCGGCCGTCGCCAGAATCGCCAGAGCCGCCAGGTAGAGATGGTTTACGATAAACTCTCTGCCTCCCGCCTCGTCCAGATAGCGGCGCACCACGCCCGGCAGAGTCTCCGTCTGATTGCTCAGGCAGCCGTCCACCACGACGCGGATGACCTGCGGCGTCACCATGTCGAGCGCCGCCACCACCGCTGAAGCCAGAATGCTCATAGTGAAAAATCTCTTGCTCCCCCGCAGGAAGAGCAAGAGCATTGTGTATTTCGTATAAATATGATCCTTCAGATTCGCAGCCTCTTTCATTGGCAGTCTCCTCCCCTGTTCCTGTCTCAAAAGCCGGGAGGGGCTGTCTGCAGCCCCTAGATCTGACCGGAATCTCCGTCGTCTGATGTATCCTCCGTCTCCGGCTGTATACCGTCGGATCCGGTATCCTCCATCTCTGACCCCGCAACATCAGATCCGGTATCCTCCGTCCCCGGCTCAGTGTCCTCCTTCTCCGGCGCGGCTCCGTCCAAAGAGAGCACCGTGCACACGGAGTCCCCCTTCGCGTACGACAGCGTGATCTCATCGCCTTCCTCGTAGCGGATGATATCGATAAAGTCCGTGACCGGCACGTCAAAGACCTCGCTGCGCCCCTCGAGCATGACGTAGAAATGTGTGTTTCCGTCCACGACCGCCTGCGCGATGCGCCGGATCTTCCCTTCCGCCGTCTGCAGGTCGCTGTCGGCTGCCGCGCCCTTATTCTTCAGCCCGAGCATCTTCACATAGGTCTGCTCGCACTCCGGCACCGTATCGCCGATTGCCACGTTCTGGTAGCGCTGGATGTTCACCATCGCGTACTTCTTCACAAGGCCCGCGTTGTCCTTCAGCGCGATGAAGTACGTCGGCTCGCCCGAGATATTCAGAAGCAGCGGGAAAGTCGCGCGGTAACCAAGGTTCTGCACCTGACCCTCGGCGGAGTCCATCGCGGAATACTCCTCCGCTCCGGCCACCTCATAATATTTTGTCTCCATCGTGCGCTGGTTCATGAGCACGAAGCCGACGTTCGAGCGATCGCCGCTCACAGAG
>CANQIW010000242.1 GCA_947624055.1 uncultured Lachnospiraceae bacterium | reverse complement strand
CGCAGCCGAGCGAAACAAACAGTATTTTCATGTGTTATTTCTTTATCCCTTTCTGCACCGTCAGTCCGTGTTCTCCTGCACCTGCACTGTTCCCTGCGCCCGGAACGGCCGCATCATTTCCGGTGCTCCCGGCATTCACGACATTCCCGAAACCTGCGTTTCTCCCGGCTCTGCCGACATCCGCAGCATCCACGATATCTCCCTTCTTCCCGGCGCGCTTTGCGTAGACCTCCTGCTGCCCGAGCAGCTCCTGGAGATCAACGTCCGGGTTGGCCTTCTGCAGCTTCGCAAGCTTTCTCACCCTCGTCTGAATACAGAAGAGACTGATCAGGTTCGTCAAGCCGTCAAAGATCAGGCAGATCCCGATATACAGGAGCATATAGCGTTCCGCCTTTGCAGGATCGGCATATCTCTGGAACGGATTGCACAGAAGCACGATACCGAGCGCCACAATGATGATGGCGCAGATCATCACCAGATACCATTTCCGAAATCTCAGCTTCCGCATATTGATCGAGCTCTGAATCTTCACCACCGCGCCGAGCAGCAGGATGATCCCCATCGCGAACGGCAGCACTTCCGTGAGAAACGTTTGATTCAGCAGAATGAAAATGCCGAACGCAAAGCAGACAATGCCGATCACAAGATCCATCTGCAGGAAACCCTGCAGATTATCCCTCGTATAATAGATGATCGCGTACGTGATACCGAGCACGATCATCACGATGCCGAGCGCGATCCCTATCATGCGCACAGACAATGACGGCCACGCGATCAGCACAACGCCGAGCGCCACATAGAGTGCCGACAGAAAGATATAGCTTTTGCTGAAACTCTTTACCTCATTCAAAGAAATTCGCCTTCCTTTCGCGTCTGCAGTTTTCTCCGCGTCATCCTGTCCTGACACCGCAGACCTGCGGCCGAACCGCCCGCTTCTTACTCCTCAGCCGTCGATGCGGTCTCTTCTGCCGCCTCCGGCGCTTCCGCCTCCTCCGGAAGAACCTTGATCTTCCCCTCGTTGAGCTCGGAAACCGCCTTTGAGAGCGGCTTCGCGATCGCCTTCGCCGCCTCGTCGCCCTTCATCTGGCGGGAGATGATCTGGCGCGCGCGCTTTGCCGTCGCAAGCACGATCGAATACCTGCTGTTCACCACCGGCATATCGCCCTGCTCTACCTCGCTGTTGATCACTTTCATCAGATCAGAATAAGACGGATGTAACATAATTAAGATCTCCTTTCGCTGTCCCTGATTCCCGGGATCTACTCTCTTCTATATTTATTCTTAATTGCTTTCCTCAGATTTTTCAAAACGGCGGCTCCCGCTCAGAACTCCCGCTCTCTTAAGACGGCGCTTCCTGCCCGCGGCTTCCGGTTCCCCAAAGCGGCGCTTTCTGCTCACAGTTCCCGGGCGAGTTCCCGCACCTCCTGCCGGATCTGCTCAATGAATTCAAGATTCCGGTCGATCCGGTTGTGCTGGCTTTCGATCAGGCGGTGAACCTCCTCCATGCTCTCCTCGAGCTCGTCGTTGATGACCATGTAGTCGTACTTCTCGACCCCGATTGACTCTTCGACCGCCCGCCGCATCCGCGCGTGGATCACGCCTTCCTCCTCCGTGCCCCGCCCGTTCAGCCTCTGCGCAAGAGTCTGCGCATCCGGCGGCATCACAAACAGCAGAAGCGCATCCGGGAATTTCTCCCTGATCTTGAGCGCGCCCTGAAGCTCGATCTCCAGGATCACATCCCGGCCCTGGTCGATCTGATCCTCCACATAGTCGCGCGGCGTACCGTAATAATTGCCGCAGTAGCAGGCGTATTCGATCAGGCGGTCCTCCTCGATCAGCCGTTCAAACTCCTCCTTCGTCCGGAAAAAATATTCCCGGCCATCCTCCTCACCCTCGCGCGGCGCGCGCGTCGTCGCCGAGATCGACAGCGCGTACTGCCCGTAGCGCTCGGTCAGAAGCTTCATCAACGTACCCTTGCCGACTCCGGAAAAACCGGATACCACTACAAGGATCCCTTTTCTGCTCATGCCTGTTCTTCTCCCTTCATCTCCTGCTCCGCGCCGAGTCCGGCCGCAAAGCGTCTGGCAACCGTGTCCGGCTGCATCGCAGAGAGCAGGATCTGTCCGCTCTCCATCACAAGCACCGACTTCGTCCTCCTGCCCTGCGTCGCGTCGATCACGAGCTGCTTCTCCCTGGCATTCTGCACCAGCCGCTTGATCGGAGCCGCGTCAGGATTAACGACCGCGGTCACCTTCTGTGCGTTCACGAAATTGCCAAAGCCGATATTCACCAGATTTGCCATATCGCCGATCCGCTTCCTTTCTTTCTGTCCGCCCACATTGTCACTCGATGTTCTGCACCTGCTCACGTACCTTCTCAATGTCCGTCTTCAGGTCAATCGCAATGTTGGACGTCGCCAGGTCGTTCGCCTTGGAGAGGATCGTGTTTGCCTCGCGGTTCATCTCCTGCGCGATAAAATCCAGCTTCCTGCCGACCCCGTCGCCGTGCAGCAGCGCCTCGCGCATCGTTTCGATGTGGCTCTTCAGGCGCACCGTCTCCTCATCCGTGCAGATCTTGTCCGCGAACAGCACGACCTCAGAAGCCAGACGATTCTCATCGATCTGTGTATCCTCCAGAAGCTCCCGCACCTTGTCCTCCAGCTTTTTGCGGTACTCAGCCACAATCTGCGGATAACGCTCCTCGACCAGATTTACATTTTCTTCCATTTTATCGAGTTTGTCAAGAATGTTCGTCTTCAGATCCTCTCCCTCGCGCTCCCGGGAGGCGACGAACTGGCTGCACGCACCCTTAAGGGCAGCCTCCAGAGTCGCCCAGAGCTCCTCCTCGTCAACATCCTGCTCTTCCATCGTAAAGACTTCAGGACAGCGGCCGAGCACGGATGCGCGGACGTCGTCCTCGAGTCCGAAGGTCTCCGCCATCTGTCGATAGTATTTCAGATACTCCGCCGCGATACTCTCATTGTACTTCAGCGCGACGTTCTCCTCGCTGTCGTCCTCATACGTGATGAACAGATCGATCTTGCCGCGCTGCACGTATTTCTTCAGTGTATTCCGAATCTCCGCCTCGAAGAAGTTAAATTTCTTCGGCATCTTGATATTTACATCGAAATAGCGGTGGTTGACCGCCTTCATCTCGACGGTAAATTTTCTGCTGCCCTGGTGATGCTCGCACCGACCAAAGCCCGTCATGCTTTTGATCATCTTCCGTTCCTTTCCCGCCACTGTCCGCCATGCGTCCGGCAGCAGAGCGTTTGGATATGAAAAATTAACCATTTGGATTTATTATAAGCGAAAGGCCGAATGCCGTCAATGAAAAATATTCGTTTACACAGGCACGACGGTTTGATATAATGTCCGCGAACACCTGCGCCCGGGAAAGGCAGCGTCTTTTCCCGGTTCGCGCGGTTTCATAAAGCAGAAAGCGGGGAATCACACCATGGCACTCGACGGAATCGTTATCGCAAATATAGTCGCCGAATTGAACGCCGCGCTTGTCGGAGCGCGCATCAGCAAGATCGCGCAGCCGGAGGCGGACGAACTGCTCTTCACATTCAAGGGAAGCGCTCAACGGGCAGCCGGTGAAAGCAGTCAGGAAGCCTCCTCCGGAAGCGGTCGGCAGGTTTCCGGGGGGAGCAGCCAGCAGCG
>CANQIW010000241.1 GCA_947624055.1 uncultured Lachnospiraceae bacterium | reverse complement strand
CTCTCACTGTCCGTTTCATTCATGCAGACCAGAATGTCCGGACGCGTATCCTCCTCGTGGATCAGATCACGGATAACCTCCTCCGCGTCAAACGTGCTCTGCGCGCGGATCGTCAGCGACTGAATCTCCACCTGTCTCTTCTGCTCCTCTGAAAGCCCATTCTCAATGACCGCCTTCAGATTCCGGAAGATCAGCTCATTGCCGCTGTTCCCGCTCTTAAAAAGCACCGTGATCTTGCTGGTCTCCTCATCCACACAGCTCAGAATCTGCTGCCCATAGGCCGCCCCGAGCTGATAATTGTTGAAGCCGACAAAACTCTTCCGGCTGCTCGCCGTATCGTCGTCAATCACCGTAACAACCGGGATCCCCGCCGCATCTGCCTCCGCGATCGCGTCCCGCATGGCCGCAGTGCCATCCGGGCGGATGATGATCCCATCCACCTTTGCGGCGACCGCGATATCCATATAAGACAAGGGCGTGTAATCCCCGGCCTCCCAGTCGCCCAGCAGTTCTATGTACGCATCATATTCCGCAGCCGCAGCGCCCGCGCTGCGGTAAATGTCCTGCCAGAGCGAGGAGGTATAATCGTCCGGAATGATCACATAGTGGCTCCTGTACTCCTTCTGGCTGCCGAGCTCCTCCCACTCGTTGCCCCGCATCGTCCGGATGTAGGCGCTCCAGCCGATGATCGTCAGAAGGACGACAAGCACCAGCCCGGCCAGCGCCAGATAGACCGTTCGCTTCTGCGGATTTTTTCTGTCCTGCTGCTCCATGTCGCCCTCCTTGTTGTCTTATGCAGAAATTCTGCTCTTCGTAAAAAGCAAAGCCAGAATGGGGCGGCACACTGTCCCGTGACCGCCCCTTCTTTTCATATTCTCCGACTTTCCATAGTTTCCCTGTCTTCTTTTCTCATAAGAAACACAGTTAATTTAATTATAAATAAGTAAAATCCTATCTGGCTCAGAGAGCATAGTCTTTTAATTCTGCCACTTTTTATTCCCGTCATAATCAGGCTCTCTATGGAACTGTTCAATAGCTGCTTTTGCTTTGTCTTTAGCTTCTGGATCAACAGAGGGAAGTACGCTATCAACAAAATCTATGAATTCTTTGAGCATTAATCCCAAAAATTGAAACCTGTTTTCAATGATATTTTATCTATACTATTCTGTATACTTTTCCGCTCGGCAATTGTTGCTTCCCTCATATTACCAAACAGTTCTTTTGCTTCTGTTTCTACTTTTAATTCTCTCCTTGGTATAGGATAATTCTGCAGGCTATTCGATTCTATTGAACGAATATCTGTCATTAACGTCCAGAATTATTCCAATCGTATGCCCTTTCAGTCTGTCGTCCGTATAGTTTCCCGCCTCATTGCTATTTGAAGAATCATACACTTTGATACTCTGCAAAGTAATGTTTATATAATATTTATCATCCTCCACGTAAGTATATTTGACGAGCAAATCATCCAAATTGTCAGCCGGAAGATTGCCGAACAAATTACGAAACAAAGTTTTGTTGCCATCTTCCATTATTTCATCCCATATTAAATTTGTAACTATCCCAATATACTTATACTTTTCTAACGAAAATGTGTCAATCAATCGAAACACATCTTCAACTCGAGTTTTCACAATATCCCTATCTCACGGAAAACTTATAGCTCGTCTTCGTATCGTACGGCTCTCCCGCCTTCAGAAGCGGCGAAGGGAAGCCGGGCTCGTTGATCGCGTTCGGGTAGAACTGGGACTCAAGACAGAAACCGCTCCTCTTAATGTAGGATGCGCCGCCCTTGCCCGTCTGCGGTGCGATCGAATTGCCCGCGTAGAACTGGATGCCGCAGCAATCCGTGAACACTTCCATCGTGATCCCGGTCGCCTCGCAGCGCGCCTCAGCAACCTTGCGGAACTCACCTGCAGATCCGTCGCACACGAAATTGTGGTCATATCCGCCAACAAAATGAAGCTGTTCGCAGTCCGCATTGATATCCTGTCCGATCGGCTTCATCTCACGGAAGTCGAAGACCGTGCCCTCCACCGGCGCAAGCTCTCCTGTAGGAATCGCCTGGTGGTCGCGCACCGGCGTGTAAACCTGTGCGTTCAGCTGCAGAAGCTGCCCCTCAATGATGCCGCTGTCGTGCCCTGCCAGATTGAAATAGGAATGGTTCGTCATGTTTGCGACAGTATCCGCGTCGGACTTGCCCTCATAGTGCAGGATCACCTCGTTATCATCGGTCAAGGTGTAGGTCACCGCAATATGGAAGTTCCCGGGATAACCCTGATCCCCGTCCGGGCTGTCCAGCTCGAAGCGGATGCTGTTCCTCGCCTCGTCCACCGCGCCGACCGTCCACCTGCGCTGCTCGTATCCGTCCGGGCCGCTGTGGAGGTTGTTCTCGTTGTCGTTCACCGCCAGATGATACTCTTTTCCGTTGATCGTGAACTTTGCCTTGTCGATGCGGTTCCCGCTGCGCCCGATGACCGTCCCGAAGAAGCTGTCGTGATCCAGGTACTCCTGCGCCGTATCATAGCCGAGCACGACGTCCAGAAGCTTCCCGGACTTGTCCGGCACGAGCAGGTTCACGAGCGTCGCGCCCAGATCTGTCACTGCCATCGTCACGTTGTTACAATTACTAAAAGAATAGAGGGATATTTCCCTTCCGTCTTTCGTTGTTCCAAATGATTGCTTTTTCATGGTAGTTCTCCTTTTTCCATCATCTTAAATCTTAAGACGTTTTTATTCTGAAATCCCAAACGTACGATACAGCCATGCTCTGCTGTTCATGCGCATATGTAAAATTCTTACAATGAAAACTGTATGGATCTCATCTTCTATCTTATAAAATATTTTGTATTCTTTGAAATAAAGCCTGCGTATTCCTAAATCCGCCAATACAGAATCTTCATCTAACTCGTGTCTTTCCGGAAAATATTGCAACTCCCGAATCTGTGCGCGAATGCCCTTGACAGTATCTTCCGCCGCAATCGGGTTCAAAAGCACAAACGCAATATGATCGCCGGCATTTTCCAGATCTTCTTCCGCCAGTTCACTCATTCTGATTTCGTATTGAAGCATTCCTGTACTTTTTCTCCAATCTGTCACAAACCTCGTCCAGATCTTTCGTCCTGCCGTCCCGGATCTGCCCAAGGCCGGCAAGAACCATTTCCCGAACTCCTTTCTGCCGTTCGTTCAATGCTGCATTGTATTGATTATCCATAGCAACCGCCATATTTATTGCCCTCCATAGCCGTCTTCGTCCTGCCATTTACATTTTACAGACAGCCGCTGCATTATGCAATCCCATTTTTCAAACGGTAAAGAGAAAAAGGGATGTTCCGAAAAAATTTCCATCTCATAATACCTTCCGGAACATCCCAATTGATTATCAGTCAGTCAATCCGTACAAATTCTTACGCGAACGGATTCTCTGTCCTGTACGGTACGCTCGCCGGATGGTTGTAACCGATCTCGTCCGGGCATACGCCGATGTACTTGAACACCTCGAACAGAGCCTTGCCGTGATGGCCGAACGCCACCGCGCCGTGATGCGGATAGTTGCCCTCGATCAGGACGTGGCGATAGAAGCGTCCCATCTCCGGAATCGCGAACACGCCGATGCCGCCGAAGGAGCAGGTCGCTACCGGAAGCACCTCGCCCTGCGCCACGTACGCGCGGAGAATGTTGTCCGCGGTGCTCTGCAGACGGAAGAACGTGAT
>CANQIW010000240.1 GCA_947624055.1 uncultured Lachnospiraceae bacterium | reverse complement strand
CTGATAGCCCACGGCCGACGGCATACGGCCGAGCAGCGCGGACACCTCGGAGCCCGCCTGCGTGAAACGGAAGATATTGTCGATGAACAGAAGAACGTCCTTTCCGCCCTCGTCGCGGAAATTCTCCGCCATCGTAAGCCCGGTCAGGCCGACTCGCATTCTCGCTCCGGGCGGCTCGTTCATCTGTCCGAATACCATAGTCGTCTTGTTGATAACGCCGGACTGCTGCATCTCGTGATACAGGTCGTTGCCCTCACGCGTGCGCTCACCGACGCCCGTAAATACCGAATATCCGCCGTGCTCAGTCGCGATGTTGCGGATCAGCTCCTGGATCAGGACCGTCTTGCCCACGCCCGCGCCGCCGAACAGGCCGATCTTTCCGCCCTTCTGATACGGGCAGAGAAGATCTACGACCTTGATGCCGGTCTCGAGCACCTCCGCCGAAGTCGATTGTTCCTCAAAGGTCGGCGCGCTACGGTGGATCGGCATATACTTCACACCTTCCGGCGCCGGCTTGTTGTCGATCGGATCGCCGGTGACGTTGAAGATACGGCCGAGCGTCTGCTCGCCCACCGGAACCGAGATCGGTGAACCCGTCGCCTCCGCGTCCATGCCGCGGACCAGTCCGTCCGTCGAACCCATCGCGATACAGCGCACGGTCTCGTCGCCCAGGTGCTGCGCGACCTCTACCACGAGCGTCTCGCCCGTCGTCCGCGTGATGTGGATCGCCTCATAGATAGCAGGCAACTCCCCATCCGGGAATTTTATATCCAATACTGCACCGATGATCTGAGTGATTTTTCCTTTCTTTGCCATATTCACTCTCCTTATCTCATTTTACAACGGCACTCGCCGCATACACTCGAGAATTTTGTTCTCTCATGAGATGGCGTTCGCCCCCGCGATGATCTCTGTCAGCTCCTGTGTGATCGAGCCCTGACGCGCGCGGTTGTACTGCAGCGTCAGCTTGTCGATCATCTCTTCCGCATTGCTCGTCGCGGAGTCCATTGCCTGCATACGGGCGCCGTTCTCACTGGCGACCGCCTCGACCAGCGCCCCATAAATGATGCTGGTCATGTATTTCGGAATGATGACATCCAGAGCCTCTTCCTCTTCCGGCTCGTAGTTCATCAATGTATGATCCGCCGCCTTCTCCCGCGCCGCCGCGAGATCCTCCTCGCGAACCTCCACCGGGAGCAGCTTCAGCAGCTGCGGCTCGTGAACCACCGTGTTCTTGAAATAGGTATATGCCAGATAGATCTCCCCGATCTCTCCCGCCGCGAAAAGCCTCAGGACTTCGTCGCAGATCTCCTTCGCGTCGGTGAACATCGGATTCTCGATCACTTCCGGATATTCCTTCTCAATACGGTAATTTCTCTTCTGGAAATATTCTTTTCCCTTGTTGCCGACCGCGAACAGCACAACATCCTCCGGCTTTAATTCCGAGCCTGTGACCAGCTTGATCACATTGGAATTGTAGCCGCCGGCCAGCCCGCGGTTCGAAGTGATCAGGATCACCGCCTTCTTCGCGGACTTATTCGCCTTTAGATACGGATGGTTGATCGTCCCCGACTTGGCCAGCATGGAAGTCACCGTACTGTACATCTTGTCGAAATACGGTTTCGACCGCTCGGCGCGCGCCTTCGTCTTCTGCAGCTTGACCGTGGACACCAGCTTCATCGCCTTCGTGATCTGCTGGGTGCTCGCGATGCTGTTGCGCCGCCGCTTGATATCTCTCATTGAGGCCATATTTCAGTCCTCCTATCCGTTCATTCTTCACAGATATGATTCGCAAATCCATGCAAAATCGACTTCGCTGATGGATTTGCTCACCCCTGCATCA
Organism: uncultured Lachnospiraceae bacterium; assembly: GCA_947624055.1. GTDB lineage: Bacteria > Bacillota > Clostridia > Lachnospirales > Lachnospiraceae > Choladousia. Next base: position 1,884 of record CANQIW010000240.1, on the reverse strand, counting down.
TGTTCCTACGGCCTCAGCAGCAAGTGCTTCGCCTGTTTTATGCCTTTAAAAAGCCGGCCTTGAATTCCCCGATCGCCTTCTTCAGCGCCGCGTCCGTCTCCTCGGAAATCTCCTTCTCGCTCGCGATCTTCTCCGGGATCTCCGGATATTTCGTGTTCAGGAACTCAAAGAACTCCTTCTCGAAGCGCAGGATGTCCTCCACCGCGATGTCCAGCAGGTAACGGTTCGTCGCCGCGTAGATGATGATGACCTGGTACTGCACCGGCATCGGCGCGTACTGCGGCTGCTTGAGCACCTCACGGATCCTCTCGCCCTGCGCCAGACGCTGCTTCGTGTCGTCGTCCAGCTCGGAGCCAAACTGCGAGAACGCCGCCAGCTCACGGTACTGCGCCAGCTCGACACGGATCGGAGCCGCGATCTTCTTCATAGCCTTGATCTGCGCCGCGCCGCCGACACGGGACACAGAGATACCTGCGTTGATGGCTGGCCGGAAGCCGGAATTGAACATCTCGGACTCCAGATAGATCTGTCCGTCCGTGATGGAAATGACGTTCGTCGGAATGTACGCGGACACGTCGCCCGCCTGCGTCTCGATAATCGGCAGCGCCGTCAGGGAACCTCCGCCCAGCTCGTCGGAGAGCTTCGCCGCACGCTCCAGCAGCCTGGAATGCAGATAGAAGACGTCGCCCGGATACGCCTCACGTCCCGGCGGACGCTTCAGGAGCAGGGACAGGGTACGGTAAGCCGCCGCGTGCTTCGACAGATCATCGTAGATGATCAGCACGTCCTGTCCGTTCTCCATCCATTCTTCGCCCATCGCGCAGCCCGAATACGGGGCGATGTACTGCAGCGGAGCCAGCTCGCTCGCCGTCGCCGCCACGACCGTCGTGTAATCCATCGCGCCGTACTCCTCCAGCGTGTTCACGATAGAGGCGACCGTGGAAGCCTTCTGGCCGATGGCGACATAGATACACTTTACATTCTGACCCTTCTGGTTGATGATCGTATCGATCGCGATCGCCGTCTTTCCGGTCTGGCGGTCGCCGATGATGAGCTCACGCTGCCCGCGGCCGATCGGCACCATCGAGTCAATAGCCTTGATACCGGTCTGAAGCGGCGTGTCCACGGATTTTCGCGCGATCACGCCGTGCGCCACTCGTTCGATCTTGCGGTATTTTTCGGAGTGGATCGGTCCCTTACCGTCAATCGGCTGTCCGAGCGCGTTCACGACACGCCCGAGCATCCCGTCCCCAACCGGAACCTCCACAACTCTGCCCGTCGTCTTTACGATATCGCCCTCGCTGATGTCATTGCTTCCGCCAAGGAGCACCGCGCCGACGTTGTCCTCCTCCAGATTCAGGACCATACCGTACACTTCCCCCGGAAATTCCAGGAGCTCGCCCTGCATGGCCGTCTCAAGGCCATAAATGCGGGCAATTCCGTCTGCGACCTGAATAACGGTACCGGTGTCGGACACCGCGATCTCGGAGGAGTATCTCTGAATCTGCTCTTTGATCACAGAACTGATTTCCTCTGGTCTTAAATTCATGAGGTCTGCACACCTTCTTTCTCGCTTTCTGGGGAGATTGAAAGCTTCATCAGGCCGGAGGTCAGCTTATCCAGCTTGCTGCGGATCGTGCTGTCCACCACGCGGTCGCCGATGCGGATCGTCATCCCGCCGATCAGACCCTCGTTCACCTTGTAGTCAATCTCCATTGTCTCGTAGGAGGTCGTCTCCAGAAGCTTCTGTTCAACCTTCTGCCTCTGTTCCTCCCGAAGCGGAACCGCCGAGATGACTTCGGCGACCCCGATCTTTTTGTATTCCTTCACCCTTGCAATAAAATATGCAAAAATATCCTGTAACTCGCTGTATCTTCCCTTTGT
>CANQIW010000239.1 GCA_947624055.1 uncultured Lachnospiraceae bacterium | reverse complement strand
GCGATTGGATTGAGTCGACAGAATGTTGACATGCTGCACGGCAGTATCGTGGACAAGCTTTTGGTGTTCGCGCTTCCGCTGGCGGCGACTGGCATGCTGCAGCAATTGTTCAACGCGGCGGACGTTGCGGTGGTCGGGCGCTTTGTCGGGCCGAACGCGATGGCGGCGGTGGGAAGCAACAGCGCGATCATCGGACTGCTGGTGAACGGCTTCGTCGGGATCTCGCTCGGCGCGAACGTGGTGATCTCGCGCTTTACCGGACAGGGGAACGCGGAGGGCATTTCGAAGAGCGTACATACCTCCGTGCTGTTTTCGCTGATCGGCGGTGTTGTGATCACGCTGCTCGGAGAGCTGATCGCTCCGGCGCTTCTGAATCTCATGTCGGTGCCGGACGAAGTGTTCCCGATGGCGCTGGCGTACCTGAGGGTGTACCTGCTCGGGATGCCGGTGATCTTTCTCTACAATTTTGAATCGGCAATCTTTCGGAGTCAGGGAGATACAAAGACGCCGCTGATCTGTCTCGTGATCTCTGGCGTGCTCAACGTGTTTCTGAACCTGTTTTTTGTCTGCGTTGCAGGCATGACGGCGGACGGCGTCGCGACGGCGACGGTGCTGTCCAACCTGGTGAGCTCCGCGCTGCTGTTTGTGCTCCTGCGCAGGAGAAAGGATCTGATCCGGCTGGAGATCTCAAAGCTGCGGATCCATACAGACGTGCTCGGGACCATCATCCGTATCGGGCTTCCTGCCGGGCTGCAGAGCATGGTTTTCTCTCTGTCCAACATGTGCATCCAGTCCGCGATCAACAGTCTGGGAGCCGACGTGATGGCGGCGTCCTCGGCGGCGTTCAACATCGAGATCCTGGCGTACTATCTGATCAACTCGTTCGGGCAGGCGTGCACGACCTTCGTCGGACAGAATTACGGCGCGGAGAATATTCCGCGCTGCAGGATGGTCACGCGCATCAGCCTGCTGATGGACGTCGGCGTCACGCTTGTGGCGTCGTTCGGTATTCTGGCGCTGGGGCGTCTGTTGCTCGGATTCTTCACCGGCGATCCGCAGATCGTTTCGCTCGGGATGGTCCGCCTGCGCTTTATCCTGGCGGCAGAGGCGGTCAATGCCGTGATGGAGATCATGTCCGGTGCGATGCGCGGATACGGATACTCGCTGGTGCCGGCGGTGCTCACGTTCGTGGGCGTCTGCGGGATCCGTATCGGCTGGGTATATACGGTGTTCCGGGCTTCCGGCACGTTCTTTACGCTGATGATGGTCTACCCGGTGAGCTGGGTGGCGACCGCGGCGGCGCTTGTGTTTGCGTACCTGCGCTATATGCGGACGCATCATCTGGGGCAGAGCGGAAATATGAAATAATGTAATGAAAGGAAGAAATAAAAGCAATGCATCACGCGGTTTTTACCTATGGCGCGGCACAATGGCTGCTGTTTTTCTACATTTACTGTTTCTTCGGCTGGATTTTCGAGAGCACTTATGTCTCTCTGAAACAGGGGCATCCGGTGAACCGGGGATTCCTGCATGGACCGTTTCTGCCGCTGTACGGCAGCGGAGCGGTACTGATGCTGTTCGTCTCTATTCCGGTGGAGGGCAATCCGGTTCTCGTGTATCTCGTGGGCTGTATCGCGGCGACCGCGCTGGAATATGTGACCGGAGTGTGCATGGAAGCGCTGTTCAAGGTGCGGTACTGGGATTACAGTGACAAGAAGTTTAATTACAAGGGACAGATCTGTCTGGGGTCGACGCTGGCCTGGGGCTGCCTGACGGTTTTGCTTGTGTATGTGATCCATCGGCCGATCGAGCAGTTCGTGATCGGGCTTCCGCACCGCCTGGCTCTCATGGCCACATATGCGGTCACGGTGGTGATGGCAGTCGATACGGCGCTTTCCTTCAAGGCGGCTCTGGAGCTGCGGGATGTGCTCGCGAGTATGACGGCCGTGCGCCAGAAGCTGGAGATCCTGCAGCACAGGGCGGACGCGATCCTCGCTTTTGCGCAGGGCGACAAGCCTCAGGCGGCGTCAGAGCTTGGCTCGAGGGTGAAGGACGCGGCAGCCGAGCGCCTGGAAGCTGTATTCGGGAAGCTGGAGCAGTACAAGGAAAAGCTCGGCGGTTATCGCGAGGAGTCGGAGAGCCTGCGCCTGCGCTTTGAGGTGCTCAAGGATCGCAGCCGTCAGATCATGGACAGACTCGGCTATCACAACCTCAGTATTCTGCGCAACAACCCCAGCGTGACCTCGCGCCATTTCCGTGAAGCGCTGGGTGAACTGAAGGAAGCCGCGCGAAAGGGGCACAAAGGCCAGACGGAAGAGCAGATGAAGAACGGTAAGGGGATGATACGATGACACATGAGACGATAGCAATTCGCGAAAAGGGCTCGTTGGACTATGCGAGACTTACCACCTACATCTGGGAGGACTCTCCCGAGATTCCGGTGAAGAGCCGGCCAATCGTGCTGATCTGTCCGGGCGGCGGCTACGAGATGACGTCGGACCGGGAGGCGGAGGCGATCGCGCTGCGCATCATGACCTGCGGGATCCATGCGGCAGTTCTGCGCTATTCCTGCGCGCCTGCCGAGTATCCGACGGCTCTGTGCGAGACGGCTCGCGCGGTGGCGATTCTGAGAGAACATGCCGCAAAATGGCACATTCAGCCGGATAAGCTTTCGGTGATGGGCTTTTCGGCCGGAGGGCATCTGGCGGCGAGCTACGGCGTCTTCTGGAACGATCCGGAGCTTTCGGCGAGCACCGGTGTCGAGACGGAAACCCTCCGCCCAAACGGGCTGATCCTCTGTTATCCGGTGATCACGGCGGACGAGCGATTCTGGCACAGGGACAGCTTCAAAAATCTTCTGGGGAGTCAGTGGAGCCCGGAAATGCTGGAAAAAGTGTCGCTTGAAAAGCAGGCTGGGCCGCAGGTGCCGCGCACCTTCCTCTGGCACACATATGAGGATGGGCTTGTGCCTGTGGAGAATTCCCTGCTCTTTGTCTCGGCGCTGCGCCGGGCGGGCGTCCCTGTGGAGTTCCATCTGTTCGAGAAGGGCGTGCACGGACTGTCGCTGGCACGGCCGCACACGGACAGTGTGTGGAGCCCGACGGTGCAGAAGGAGTGCGAGCCGTGGGCGGATCTGCTCGAGACCTGGCTGGGCAATCTCTGATCCGAATTCGAGAAAACCGTTTCCCGGACAGACAGCGCAAGGCAGAGCGGGACATTCCCGGGACAACGGGGACGGACCGCAGATATGGCATCATGGAGGAAAGCAAATGAATTATGATTTCGACAAAATAATAAATCGAAGAAATACAAATTCCCTGAAGTGGGATGTGAAGGAGAACGAGCTCCCGATGTGGGTGGCGGATATGGATTTCGAGACCGCACCCGAGATACAGGAGGCGATCCGAAAACGCGCGGAGTTCGGCGTCTTTGGTTATCAGATCATGCCGGACGAGTGGTACGAGGCTTACATCGGCTGGTGGAAGGATCGTCATGGCTATCGTATGGAGCGCGATTGGCTCATGTTCTGCACAGGCGTCATCCCGGCGGTTTCGAGCGCGGTGCGCAAGCTGACGACGCCGGCGGAGAAGGTGCTGATCCAGACGCCGGTCTACAATATCTTCTTCAATTCGATCCTGAACAACGGGCGCGAGGTGTTGGAGAGTCCCCTGAAATATGAGAACGGAACCTATGAGATGGATTTCGGGGATCTCGAGGAGAAGCTTGCCGATCCGCAGACTTCT
>CANQIW010000238.1 GCA_947624055.1 uncultured Lachnospiraceae bacterium | reverse complement strand
GGCGTCGGGGACAAGACGACGCTGATCGTGGGACCGATCGTGGCGGCCTGCGGCTGTCATGTCGCGAAGATGTCGGGGCGCGGGCTCGGACATACGGGCGGCACGGTCGACAAGATGGAGTCAATCCCGGGGATGCGCACGGAGCTTACGCGCGAGGAGTTTATTCACACAGCGATAGAGGCGGGGATCACGGTGACCGGGCAGTCCGGGAACCTGACGCCGGCGGAAAAGAAGATGTACGCGCTGCGCGACGTGACGGCGACGGTGGACAGCATTCCGCTGATCGCTTCCTCCATCATGAGCAAGAAGCTGGCGGCCGGGAGTGACTGCATTGTGCTGGACGTCAAGACAGGCAGCGGCGCGTTCATGAAGACGGTGGAGGACTCGGTGAAGCTCGCGCAGAAGATGGTGGCGATCGGGGCTCACAACGGGAGAAAGACCGCGGCTCTGATCACGGATATGGATATCCCGCTCGGAAACCAGATCGGCAACGCGCTGGAGGTCGAGGAGGCCGTGCGGACGCTGCGCGGCGAGGGCGCTCAGGATCTGACAGAGATCTGCCTCGCGCTGGCAACGGAGATGCTCACACTTGCGGGCAGGGGTTCGCGCGAGGAGTGCGCGAAGCTCGCGCGGCAGGCGATCGATTCCGGGGAGGCGCTCGGGCGTCTGGCGGCGATGGTGCGCTGCCAGGGCGGGGACGAGGAGTGCATCTATCACCCGGAAAAGCTTGGAAGCGCGTCGTTTTCTGCCGAGGTGCGTGCGCCGCGGGACGGCTATATCACCAGGATGGACACGGCGGGTATCGGCTACGCGGCGATGATGCTGGGCGCAGGGCGCGAGACGAAGGAGGACAGACTCGACTATCTGGCGGGCATTATCTTAAAGAAGAAGACGGGAGATGCGGTGCGCGCGGGCGAGGTGATCGCGGAGCTTCGCGCATCCGACGAGGCGTTGTTTGCGGGCGCGCAGAAGAAATTCCTGGAATCCATGACGATCGCGGATGAGAAACCGCAGCAGGAGCCGCTGATCTACGCGAGAGTTACGGAAACGGGCGTGGAGTATATTTGAATGATCTTTATGGAGGCCAACCTTGGACACAGAAGCGATGAAATCGAAAGGGAATACCGTCGGAGAAACTGCGCCGATTGGAAATAGCAGCGCGGCAGACGGAAACGGCGCAGGAAAGCCGGATGCAAGGACAAGGAAGCAGAATGCAGAAACGCCGGATACAGGAAAGCTGAATACGGGAAAGCTGAATACAGAAAAGACGCGGAGCTTCGATGAGGCCGCGAAGGACGCGGCGGGGCGCGGAGACCTGACGAAACCTCGGACCGTATACGTCGTGGGACACAAGAATCCGGACACGGACTCGATCTGTTCCGCGATCTCCTACGCTTATCTGAAAAATCAGACGGATGGAGAGCGCTTCCGCTTTGTCCCGGCGCGGGCCGGGCAGGTCAGTGCGGAGACGCAGTATGTGCTGGAGCGCTTCGGGGCGGAGGTGCCCCGTGTGCTCGACAACATCGGCACGCGAGTCAAGGACATGGAGATCCGCAGAGTGCCGGGCGTGCGCAGCGATATTTCGCTGAAGAAGGCCTGGACGCTGATGACGACGCAGAATGTGTATACGCTTCCGATCACGAACGAGAAGAATTGTCTCGAGGGGCTGATCACGATCAATGACATCGCGAAATCCTACATGGAGGAATATGACAGCGCGATCGTGTCGGTGGCGAAGACGCCGTACCGGAACATTCTGGAGACGCTGGACGCGGAGATGGTCGTCGGGGATCCGGACGGATATTTTGACAGAGGAAAGGTTGTGATCGCAGCGGCCAACCCTGATGTCATGGAAAATTATATCGACGAGCATGACATGGTGATCCTCGGGAACCGCTATGAGTCACAGCTGTGCGCAATCGAGATGCAGGCGGGCTGCATCGTTGTGTGTCTGGGGGCGACGGTCTCGCGGACGATCAAGCTTCTCGCCGAGGAGCACGGCTGCACGGTCATCAGCACGCCGCTTGACACCTACGCGGTAGCGCGGCTGATCAATCAGAGCATGCCGGTCGATTTCTTTATGAGAAAAGAACATCTGATGACGTTCCGGCTCGACGACTACACGGAGAACATTCGGGAGACGATGTCGCAGAAGCGCTACAGGGATTTCCCGATCCTGGACAAGAAGGGCGAATTCGTCGGTATGATCTCGCGGCGGAACCTGCTGGGTGTGCGCAAGCGTGGATTGATCCTGGTCGATCACAATGAGGTGTCGCAGGCTGTGGACAACGTGCTCGATGCCGAGATTATGGAGATCATTGATCATCACCGCCTCGGCTCGCTGGAGACGATGGCGCCGGTCTATTTCCGGAACCAGCCGGTCGGCTGTACCGGGACGATTATTTACCAGATATTCCGGGAACGGGGCGTCGGGATCCCGGCGCAGATCGCGGGTCTTCTGTGCAGTGCGATTCTGTCTGATACATTGATGTTCCGCTCGCCGACCTGTACGGGGATGGATGTGGAGGCGGCGAGAGCTCTGGCGGATATTGCGGGGGTCGAGTGCGAGACCTATGCGCCGCAGATGTTCGCGGCGGGCAGCGACCTGATCTCGCGGACGCCGGAGGAGATCCTTTACCAGGATTACAAGACGTTTGAATTCGGAGATCTGAATATCAGCATCGGGCAGATCACTTCGATGAACGCGCAGGAGCTGGACAGTATCCGTGAGCGGATGATACCGCTGCTGGAAAAGCTGCCGGGCAGCCGCGAGACAGATATGGTATTCTTTATGCTGACGAACATCATTGAGGAGACGACGGAGCTTCTGTGCTACGGCAAGGGCTCCGAGCATCTCGTGAAGGAAGCGTTTGACCGGGAAGTGAAGGACAACCGGGCGCAGCTTCCGGGTGTGGTCTCTCGCAAGAAGCAGCTCGTGCCGTCGTTCATGACGGCGATCAGCCGGATGACGGCGCTATAAATTTCAGAGATGCATTCGCAATGCGCGGCTCTCTTTTACCGGATCGGGGCAAAGCCGTGAAGCGTTGATTTGAGAAAAGGAGAGATTTGGATGGGCAGACAAAACTGGAAACCGGGCAACATGCTGTATCCGCTTCCGGCGGTGATGGTGAGCTGTCAGAGACCGGGGGAGAAGCCGAATATCATCACGCTGGCGTGGACGGGGACGATCTGCAGCTCGCCCGCGATGGTGTCGATCTCGGTGCGCCCGGAGCGGTATTCTTACGGGATCATCCGGGAGACCGGAGAGTTTGTGATCAATCTGACGACGGAGAAGCTGGTGCGCGCCACGGACTGGTGCGGCGTGCGCTCCGGAAAGGATTTCGACAAATTTAAGGAGATGCGTCTGACGCCGGGAAAGTCCGCGCATGTGGCCGCGCCGCTGATCGAGGAGAGTCCGGTGAATCTGGAATGCCGGACAAAGCAGATTCTGGAACTCGGCTCGCACCACATGTTTGTGGCCGAGGTCGTGGGCGTGGACGTCGACGAGCGCTATCTGGACGAGAACGGAAAGTTCCGGCTCAACGAGGCCGGGCCGATGGTTTACTCGCATGGAGAGTACTTCGGGCTGGGCGAAAAACTGGGTTCATTCGGGTACAGTGTGAGGAAAAAGTGAAGGAAAAATTAATTTTTCTTTACAAATAATGGAGATGTGATCTCAACTTCCGAAGTAAAATAGGCTCTAACCTAGTAAATATGCGGGTTAGAGCCTTTCCGTCTGTATGGCTTATT
>CANQIW010000237.1 GCA_947624055.1 uncultured Lachnospiraceae bacterium | reverse complement strand
ATCTGATACAGGATCATCAATCCGACGATCGCCAGCAGGATCGTGGAAGAGGTCGAGACGTCGTTCGCGTCCACGCCGAATTCCATGCAGAACAGGTACAGGCCGCTGACCACGATAAAGTCGGTCAGGCCGCCCGGCAGCGCCTTGAAGAGCACGTTGCTCAGGAAATGTCCCCTGATGCGCTCTGTGTTCTGCTCCAGCGACATCACAAACGCCGGAATGCCGATCGTGAACATGCTGATCAGAGAGATCTGCGACGGCTCCAGCGGATAGTTGACCATCAGGACGATCGAGAGGATCGACAGAAACAGAGAGAAAATATTCTTTACGAGGAAAAGGCTGGCCGTGCGCTCGATGTTGTTCACGACTCGTCTTCCCTCCGCGACAACGGCAGGCATCCTGGAGAAATCAGACTCGAGCAGCACAAGCTGCGCCACCTGGGCCGCCGCGTCGCTCCCGGACGCCATCGCGATGCTGCAGTCCGCGTCCTTGAGCGCCAACACATCGTTGACGCCGTCGCCGGTCATCGCCACCGTGTGCCCGGCGCCCTTCAGCGCGCTGACAAGGCAGCGCTTCTGATCCGGCGTGACGCGCCCGAACACCGCATATTTGTCCGCCGCCGCCGTAAGCTCCTCGTCCGTGAGCGCGGATGTGTCTATATAAGCCTCCGCGCCCCGGATCCCGGCCTCCTTCGCCACTTCGGAGACCGTCACCGGATTGTCGCCGGAGATGACCTTGATCTGCACGCCCTGCTCCGCAAAATATGTGAACGTCTCCTTCGCCTTTTCGCGCACCGGGTTCGCGAGCAGCACCATGCCCATCGGCTCGACGCTCTCACACAATGCCTGCCCGTCCAGTGTACCGGAATATTTCGCGAACACGACCGCACGGAAGCCCTGATGACTCCAGTATTCTATCTGGGAGGCATAGTCCCCGTACTGTTCCCGCAGAACGGACTCCGGCGCGCCGAGCACATAGCTCGCGTCCTCAAAGATCGCGCCGCTGTACTTCGTCACAGAGGAGAAAGAGAACACCCTCTCCGGACGCTTGCCGCTGCGCTTGCGGAAGAAATCCTTGATCGCCTTCATCGTGATGTTATCGGCCGCCATCGCTGCCGCAAAATCTCCAAGCGCCAGCTCGAACTCCGCGGACTCCTCCGCCGAAAACGCCGGAAGCTCCTGCTGCGGCTGTTCACCCTGTACCGACTCCGTGAGCTGCAGCTCCGGCTGCGCCTGCACCTGAATCGTCCCACTGCTCTGAGCCGGAGCTGAAACTGCCGTCTCCTCTGCAGGCTCAGCCGACGCACCGCTGTCTGACGCCTCACCTGCCTGTGTCCCCGGCGCCGTCTCTGCCATACCGTTCGCGCTATCCTGCGCCGCCGGTTCCATCCGCAGGCCGGTCCGCAGCGGCAGAACTTTCTTAACCGTCATCGTATTGTCCGTGATCGTACCGGTCTTGTCAACGCAGAGCACATCCACGCGCGCCAGCGTCTCGATGCATTTCATGTTGTGCACCAGCACTTTCTGCATGGCAAGGCGCATCACGCTCACCGCCAGCGCAACGCTAGCGAGCAGATACAGTCCCTCCGGGATCATGCCAAGAATCGCCGCAACCGTCGCGGTCACGCTCTCGCGCACCGGGGTATTGTTGATAAAGTGCTGCTGACTGAACAGGACGATCGCGATCGGAATGATCAGCACACCGATGATCTTGACCAGCCGATCCAGAGAACGTATCATCTCCGAGACTTCCTCGTCGTTCATCTCCTTCGCCTTCAGCGTAAGCTGCGAGACATAGGAATCCCCTCCGACGCGCTCCACCCTGCCGCGGCACTGTCCGGACACGATGAAGCTCCCCGAGAGCAGCGTGTCCCCCTGTTTCTTGGAGATTGCGTCCGCCTCGCCCGTAATCAGAGATTCGTTGACCAGGACTTCTCCGTCCTCCACGACCGCGTCGGCCGGAATCTGGTTCCCTGCGCCAAAAACGACGATATCGTCGAGCACCAGCTCCTCCGCCGGCACCTGACGCTCCTCGCCGCCGCGCACCACCGTGCTCTTCGGCGCGTTCAGGATGCGCAGATTATCCAGAACCTTCTTCGAACGCAGCTCCTGAACAATGCCGATCAGCGTGTTCCCGATGATTACCGGAAGAAAAGTCAGGTCGCGGAACGATCCGACGAGGATCAGCATCACCGCGATGATGAAAAAGATCAGGTTGAAGTACGTGAAAATGTTGCTGCATATGATCTCACGCTTTGACTTGGACGGCGCCTCGATCGCGCGGTTCACCTTATCCTGTGCAATGCGCTCCTGCACCTGCGCGTCCGTCAGCCCCTCCGTCACCTCCGGCGTGTAGCGTCTGAGCGGCGGGACAATCTGCTCCGGGAGCTGAAACTCCTCGGAGATCACCTTTGTCCGAAGCAGCTTTTTCCGAAACGTTTTGATATTGCGCCACAGATCCTTCCCCTGCTTTTCCTTCGGTTTGATTTCTTCTAAATTATCAACGTTGAATTCTTCCTTTTCCACGTCCGAGTCCTCTTCCCACATAAGATACAGCCATTCACGGCTCATAGCTTTCGCGAAGATTTTACCATACTTCACGCTGTTTTTTAACCCTGAAAATTCTGAAATTTTAGTAAAGTATTTTAATTTCTTGTAACCTGCGGAATATTTTGATATACTCGTGTTTAGTTCACTTTAGTAAGCAATGCACAGACAAAGGAGCCGTCCGCAATGGGATTTCAGATACAAAAAAAGCTGTTCAACGTGTTCACCTTTGCCTATCTTCTGAAGCTGGATCGAAAGCTCACAGGCGATCCGGCGAAGATCAGGGCGCGGCAGAACCGCAATGTCCACAAGCTCATGAAATGCGCGTATGAGATTCCGTTCTATCGGAAACGCTTTGACGAGAACCATCTGACACCGGACGATTTCCGCTGCGCGGAGGATCTCGCGAAATTTCCGCTGCTCACCAAAGACGAGCTTCGGAACTGGATGAAGGAGCTGTACGACGCGCATCCGGAGACGCGCGACAGCTGGGACGCTACGAGCACGAGCGGATCGACCGGGGTTCCGCTGCGGCTCTATCAGTCCCAGCGCGAGCACGCTTACACGAATGCCAACTGGATCCGTGTTTTGATGTCGTTCGGCTATAATCCGTTCTCCGGAAAAATGATCACCTTTGAGTCAAGCTACCGCAGCGAGAAGAAGGCGCGCGACTCCATTGTACAGAAATTCGGTATCCTGCGCCGCCGCAAACTCTCCGAGAAGCGCTGCGAGACGGACGAGGGTATGCGCGAAGTCATCGCCGAGCTCAACGAGTACGCGCCGGATCTGATCTGTCTGCGCAAGAACTGCATCGTGCGCATCGCTCTGTTCGCGCAGAAGCACGGTCTTGAGATCCGTCACCCGAAGTGGTACATCCCGGTCAGCGAGATGGTCGACGAGATCACGGTCAACACACTCAATAAGACCTTCGGCCCGAATCTGGTGGACGCCTACGGCAGCGACGAGACCGGAAGCTGCATCATCAAGCATCCCGGCAAGAATTACTTCGTCATCTGCAACGACACGCACGTCGTCAATATTTACGACAAGGACAATCGGCTGGCCGACAACGGCCGCATCATCCTGACGCCGCTGTTCAAGACGGAGTTTCCGCTCATCAACTACGACATCGGCGACGAGGCTTCCTCTTACATGAAAGACGGCCTGCGCTACATCACAAAGATCCACGGCCGCCTCAACGATATGGTGAAACACGAGAACGGCGACGAGAGCTCTGTCCTGGAGCTG